>NZ_CP026170.1 GCF_002902985.1 Leclercia sp. LSNIH1
GCCTTTGAATATCCTCTTCCGGCATACCAGCCAGACGAAGTCGCTCCAGAACCCCTTTTATCTGGGTTGACGTACCGCCTGTACCGGATAACAGCAGGAACTCACTTTGTGCCTCAACCCATTCAGGAATGGTGATATCGATAAGCGGAGTGCCTTTCTTCACATGATCGCCAATCGTCAGGGGATACACTTTTTCGACGAAACCGTCAGAACGCGCCTGCACAATGACAAACTGATACTCGTTGTAACTGACATTAGCCGGGATTGTCTGGGAATAATTCAGCATTCCTCGCGTAACTTTTTGCGTTTTTAATCCCAGATTCTGAACCTGGGTTGGATCGATACGGATCCCGCCACTGCTTTTATCGCCACTTTCATCAGCATATTTCGGCACCAGGTCCATATCCATAAAGGGAGATTTTCCGGGTTTATCAAATTTGGTATCCGGTTTCATCGGGTCATACCAGAAAAGTACCTTTCGCTCCGGTGCCTTTTGTTCGGTTTGTACTGTTTTTTGTGATGAGTTTACATACTGCCAGGCAGTAACCGATATCAGCCCCCCTGCTATGAGGCTGCTGATAATTATTGCAGCATATTTTATCTTTAAAGAAGCCATACAATTTCTCGCTGAAAAATCAAAACACCTGGCATATGCGCCCGATCATTCATTCACAGTAATCCCTTAATGAATGTTCAGGCGCACTGGATGTATTCGCTCCGGACTGATAATCAGGATTGCGTAACGTTAATGCTTTTGAGTAAGGAGATATTGCCCTGCTGAATAAACGAGAAATCGACATGGTTGCCGGTTTTCAGGGCATTGATAGCGTCGTCTGCATTAACAAAAGTGAAGCGCATGGTCATTGCAGGCCAGCCCACAGCAGGGATTGCTTCGTGCGAAATGGTAATCTTTTTACTATTCATATCAATGTCTTTAACGACACCGGTGCCCTTGATAACCTGCTGTACCGAAGCATCACTGGCAGCATTCATATCGCCATGCTGATGTGTTTCAGCATGAAGACCGGCAGAAAACATGACAGAGAAGGCACCAAATAAAACGGCTTTAAGTGAATTACGCATTTTTAATTTCCTGATTAATTAAATAAATTTACTCTACCCAACCGCCACCCAGCGCGGTAAACAGATTAATTTCGTTAACCTGTCGGGAATAGGTAAGATCGAGAATGGTTTGCTGCGTAGCGAAGAGGGAACGTTCTGCATCCAGCACTTCGATGTAACTGACAGCACCACTTGCATATAATCCTCTGGCACGCTGGAGAGTTATCTGAAGTGAATCAAGATAACGCTGCTGTGACTCAAGTTGCTGGCTAAGGCTGTCGCGCAGCGCAAGCGTGTCGGAAACATCCTTAAAGGCTGACTGAATTTTTTGTTCGTAATTAACCACCGATTGTTGCTGGCGAATTTCAGCCAGCTTCAGATTGGCTTTATTCCTGCCAGCATTAAAAATAGGAATTTCAATTTTAGGGATAAAATTCCACATTCCACTTCCTGACGTAAACAGGCTTGACAGCTCCGTACTGCTTGCGGAAAGACCACTGGTCAGGGTAATGGAGGGGAAAAAGGCCGCTCGCGCTGCGCCAATATTGGCATCAGCCGCTTTCAGCTGATATTCCGCTTCCATAATATCCGGTCGCTGCAGCAAAATTTGTGAAGATAGATTTGGTGGCAATTTTACTGGTGCGATCTCCCCGCCTTTCATCCCTTTTTCTGACGGAAGTGCGCGGTACGTTCCCAGCACCAGTTGCAGGGCATTGTTTGCCTGAGCCAGATCGCCTTCTCGTTTGGCTATTTCGGCGCGGGTACTTTCGATTTGTCCTCTCGCCTGTTCAAGTGCCAGAACGTTCGTACTCCCGGTCACGAGCTGTTGCTCAACGAAAGCATAGGACTGTTCATAATTTTTCACCGTTTCCCGCGCAATACGGAGTTGTTCGTACGCCAGTTGCTGGCTGAAATAGCTCTGTGAAACGTTGGAGACCAGCAGGATGTGTACGGCACGACGGGCTTCTTCGCTGGCAAAGTAGTTCTGGCGATCAGCCTCACTCATGTTCTTAAGTTTGCCAAAAAAATCGAGCTCATAGCTGAGCTCCAGACCCGCGTCGTACTCCTGTGTGGTCGGCTTGTCACCTTTCAGACCACCGTTGTATGTGATCCCGGATGAGGCATTCAGTTGGGGATAACGATCTGCATCCGTGACGTTGAACTGGGCCCGGGCCTCTTCAACCTTCAGGGCAGCCATTCTCAAATCACGGTTATTATTCAGGGCTTCACCGATCAGCCTGCTGACCTGGGGATCGACAAAAAAGTTTCGCCAGCCCGTATCCTGATAGCTGTTTACCGCAGGCGTCAGACTGTTTTTAGACAATGAAAACTGCTGGGGAACCGGAGCTGGCGGACGCTGATATTCAGGTGCCAGAGAAACACAACCAGCCAGGATGAATATGGTACTGATGCTGAGTAATTTTAATTTGAACATAACGCTTCTCGTACAGGCAGACCTGGTAAATGGTTCAAACGAAGTCCAGAGTATTGATAGGGATACTTTACCGAACGCTCTCTGTTTGCCGGGTGACAGGATAATGACAATGTTGTCATTTTTGCTGTAATCCGTTGATAACGATCGTGGGCGCAATAAAATGACATTAGCAGCCAGCCGGGGAGCATGATGAAAATATTAATCGTTGAAGACGAAATTAAAACAGGTGAATATCTCAGCAAGGGGCTGACAGAGGCGGGGTTCGTCGTGGATCACGCTGATAATGGTCTGACCGGATATCATCTTGCCATGACAGCCGAGTATGATTTAGTCATCCTGGATATCATGCTGCCTGATGTAAACGGCTGGGATATCATCCGTATGCTGCGCAGTGCCGGAAAGGGGATGCCGGTATTACTGCTGACGGCCCTTGGCACGATTGAACACAGGGTCAAAGGACTTGAGCTGGGTGCGGACGATTATCTGGTGAAGCCCTTTGCGTTTGCTGAACTGCTCGCCCGGGTAAGAACCCTCCTCAGGCGGGGAAACACGATGATCACGGAAAGCCAGCTTAAAGTGGCTGACCTCTCGGTTGATCTCGTATCCAGAAAAGTCAGCCGCGCCGGGAACCGCATTGTGCTCACCAGTAAAGAGTTCAGCTTGCTGGAATTCTTCATTCGCCATCAGGGAGAAGTTCTTCCCCGCTCCCTGATTGCCTCTCAGGTCTGGGACATGAATTTTGACAGCGACACTAACGCGATTGATGTCGCAGTAAAGCGACTCCGCGCTAAAATAGACAACGATTACGGGACAAAACTGATCCAGACAGTGCGGGGCGTGGGCTACATGCTGGAGATCCCGGATGCATAGCAAACCGTCCAGACGACCTTTCTCACTCGCTCTGCGGCTGACCTTTTTTATCAGCCTGTCCACAATACTGGCGTTTATCGCCTTCACCTGGTTTATGCTGCATTCTGTTGAAAAGCATTTTGCCGAGCAGGATGTCAGCGATCTGCAACAAATCAGCACCACACTGAGCCGTATACTCCAGTCCCCGGCAGATCCGGATGAAAAAAAAGTAAGCAAAATAAAGGAATCAATTGCCAGCTACCGCAACGTTGCCCTTTTGCTCCTCAATCCCAGGGGTGAAGTGCTCTTGAGCTCAGCTCAGGGGGCGGCACTACGCCCGGCAGTGAATTCAGCAGATTTTAGCGAGCACAGCCGCGCACGGGATGTCTTTCTCTGGACGGTGGAGGATCCTGCGGGACCGATGGATACCGGGTCCGAAATGAAGATGGAAACATACCGGATTATCGCCTCCTCTGGCCAGGCGATATTTCAGGGCAAACAGCAGAACTATGTCATGCTGACTGGCCTCTCCATTAATTTCCATCTCCATTACCTTGATGCGCTGAAAAAAAATCTGATTGCAATCGCTGTTGTGATAAGCCTGCTGATTGTTCTGATCATTCGCATCGCTGTCCGTCAGGGGCATCTGCCCCTTCGTAATGTCAGCAATGCCATTAAAAGCATCACCTCCGAGAATCTTGATGCGCGGCTGGAACCGACACGGGTTCCCATTGAGCTGGAGCAACTGGTTATCTCGTTCAATCATATGATTGGAAAGATTGAGGATGTCTTTACCCGCCAGGCCAATTTCTCTGCCGATATCGCGCACGAGATCAGAACGCCCATCACCAATCTGGTGACACAGACTGAAATCGCGCTGAGTCAGGATCGAACCCAGAAGGAACTTGAGGATGTCCTCTACTCCAGCCTGGAAGAGTATAACCGGATGACCAAAATGGTCAGCGACATGCTGTTCCTGGCGCAGGCAGACAATAATCAGCTGATACCTGACAGGGTCATGTTTGACCTCAGAGCGGAAGTCATGAAAGTCTTCGAGTTTTTCGAAGCCTGGGCCGAAGAACGCAATATCACGCTCAAATTTGACGGGATGCCCTGCCTGGTTGAGGGAGATCCACAAATGTTTAGAAGGGCGATCAATAATCTGTTATCCAATGCCCTGCGTTATACCCCGGAGGGACAGGCAATCACCGTCTCAATAAGAGAGCAGGAGAGCTTTTTTGACCTTGTGATTGAAAATCCGGGGAAACCGATCCCTGAAGAACATTTATCAAGGCTGTTTGACCGTTTTTATCGGGTGGATCCATCCAGACAACGAAAAGGAGAAGGCAGCGGCATCGGCCTTGCGATTGTGAAGTCAATCGTGGAAGCACATCACGGAAGAGTGCAGGTGGAATCAGACGTACGCTCCACGCGTTTTATCTTATCCGTGCCCAGACTGGAGAAAATGATCCCGGAAACCCAATGCTGAAAATAAAGATGTAAATGACAAAGATGTCATTAGCCTGTCATGCAGCAAACAGAAGCCATTCGATATAATTAGTGCAACTTATCAGGAAGGCTGGATTGCTTCATCAATACCCGGCGTCAGAGTACGCCAGGAAATGAATATCCAGCCCTCTTCCGGAGAAATAAACGCTGCCGAACTTGTTTCAGTTATGGAACTGAAAACACCGGTTGTACTTCCCCGGACATCACTAATTCAGAAATGGAGAGTTATCATGAAAAATATCGTATTAGCATCTTTGCTGGGCTTTGGTTTAATTTCATCGGCCTGGGCCACTGAAACCGTGAATATCCATGATCGCGTCAACAATGCACAGGCTCCTGCTCACCAGATGCAGTCTGCTGCGGCTCCTGTCGGGATCCAGGGGACTGCTCCTCGTATGACCGGTATGGACCAGCATGAACAGGCCATTATTGCTCATGAAACCATGACGAACGGCTCGGCGGATGCGCACCAGAAAATGGTGGAAAGTCATCAGAAGATGATGGGAAATAACACGGTATCCACGACCGTCCCGTCAACGTCTTACGCGGCGATGAATGAGCATGAAAGAGCAGCGGTTGCCCATGAATTCATGAATAACGGGCAATCCGGCCCACATCAGGCCATGGCCGAAGCGCACCGCCGCATGATCAATGCAGGCTGAATGCGACGGTAGTATCCGTGCTGTTACCTTTTCCCTGATAGATTTTCCTGAAACAACGTTGCTACATTTTTGCCCCCCGTCAGGGGGCTTTTTTGTCTGACTCAGCTACACTTAACCGGTACCTGTCTGAAAGGAATTATTATATGAAAATCAAAAACACCCTTTTTGTAATATTAATGTTATCCCTGCCAGCCATTTCTGCTGAACATTCGGAAATGAAAATGTCAGATATGCACTCATCGGCATCATCACAGGAATATATGGCTGGCATGAAAAATATGCATGAAAAAATGATGGCCGCCGTTAATGAATCCAATCCCGATAAGGCCTTTGCAAAAGGTATGATCGCACACCATGAAGGGGCAATCGCAATGGCTGAGACCGAGCTCAAATACGGAAAAGATCCCGAAATGAGAAAGCTTGCGCAGGACATCATTAAAGCTCAAAAAGGTGAAATTGAGCAGATGAATAAATGGCTTGACAGTCATAAATAATGAACACTGGAGTGTTGTCTTGCGCACCCTCTTAGGGTACCCCCGGACACGAAAATATATAGCACTTAACTAATTAATAACCCTAATAATTTCGGGTTTTTAATGTAACTTTCTTTTCTGAACGGAAATAATAGTCATACAATTTAATTTTCTTGTAATTACTCCTACTTTTAATCAGGTACTGGACGATGGATAACGACTCCCGCCTGAGAGGGAAAATCCGTCTGGTTACCTGGCGCTATACTTAACCGATTGATCGACATGCCATGCTGGTAAAATATTAAAATCCTCCCCCATAAATCTGAACCACATGACAGGATTGATAGTCAGGCAGTATTTCACATTCATTGCTAAAAAAATAAAAATAAGCATGCATCTTCTCGAAGATCAATTACCTTCCATCTTGTAAAAAAGAATCAAATCCTCTAATAATATCTCGATTCCCGCTTTTTTTAATACATCTTTCCGCTCGGCATATATTTTCCTCAACATATCTTCAAACCCCTTGCCAAGATGAATTTGTTTATGGCAGTTGCAACATAGTGATATGATATTCTCTTCCACATCCAGTGAATTCTCAAAATAGTCTTGCTTTGACATCGGGACAATGTGATGAGGTTCTGTGTAATTTAGAGGAGAGTTTCGCCTTCTGAACGTTGGATGGTCGCAATTAATTTCACATTTATAATCAGCTTTGTTAAGCGCATTTTTTGAAACAGATTTACTTCTTGGGTATGAGAGTCCATTTTTGACTTCTATTGCAGCTTTCTTAGGTTTCGCTTTTTCGCTATACTCAAATGTCTGAGTAACGTCAAAGTGATTACTTTCTTCTAGAGCAGTGATCAAATCATTATCTGAGTAAAAATCAATGCTTGAGCTTTCGTTCGTACTAAAAAAATCTAGTTCTTTTATTGCCTGAACAAGTTCTTCACGGATAGTCCATAAATTTCGCTTTGGGTTTCCTTTAATTTCTCTACTTTTCATGACTGTAATGAATTTTGTCCCGGAAGCAATCTTTCCGACTCCTTTAACCTCGAATCGGCCAAGCTGCTTCTGAACTCTTCCACCCAACCCATTGATTACACCATTAGCACTCATACTGTGCAGGTCGTACTTCTTGCCGATATCGAAACATGTACAGGAATGGTCTGGCTCAATGAACCATTTTTTTAACGCTGCAATACTTTTGTCATCAAAAACTTTTTTATCCCTTAATAAAATCTTCCATTCTTCAACGCTAATATCTATATCACAGACGTATTCACCATCAATTACTTCACATATTTTTTCAATCATGTCCATAACTCTCTTGTAACACAGGCTTTGTAATAATGTAAAATCCGTTACACGGCGTTGTATGTAATGTCATTGTCTCTTGGACTCCTACAGTCCAAAACAACTTTGTGTTTTGTTGTCCAAAAACTTTTTGTTGCCGTGAGTTCTCACTGAGATAAATCTCGCCTTGAGCGTATCACATCAGCAGACTTCCTCTCAACCTTATGGACTTAACCCGGTCATTCTTCACGACAAAGAAAGTACGGCATTTTACATGACGAAGAGACGGTCTCAGCTTCACATGACCGGATAACGTTTTTAATGTACTTCATTATTACGGCACGGGTGTTCAACGAGTATTTTTAAATATTAATCATTTTGTTTAACGGGTGGATACCTACAAATTTTAACATTTACTAATCAAGATAGCAGTTGTACGTACTTTCCCGGCAAAAATCCTGAGGTTTACAGATTCCCTCACCGTAACAGACCCGGTCATTCCCCTGGTCCTCCGGAGAGTCTAGTACGAGTGATAAACGTGAATTCCTGTACCTGAAGTTCAGCCGCTGGCAGATAAGTCGTGAACTATAATTACACTCAGTCAGATCCAAACACCTTTTCATCTGCATATATACTTTGTACATACCAGGAGATTACATGCAGGCACCCGGTATACCGGAGAATGAAGAACAGAGGCTGAAGTCCCTGTATATTACCGGCCTTCTTGATACCCGTGACGATGAGCGTTTTGAACGCCTGACGCGGCTGGCCCGCAAAGCCTTTCAGGTCCCGGTGGCCCTGATAAGCCTGCTGGATCGCGAGCGCCAGTGGCTCCTCGCCTGCCAGGGCGTCGGCGTGCGCGAAACTCCACGTGATATTTCGTTCTGCGGGCACGCCATTCTGCAGGAAGGGCCTTTTATCATTCACGATGCGGCTGCCGATGCGCGATTTCACGATAATCCCCTGGTTACCGGTGAGCCACACATCCGGTTCTACGCCGGCCAGCCGGTGAGCCTGCCGGACGGCACGGTGGCCGGCACGCTGTGCCTGATCCACACCGTTCCCCGCGCCTTCACGGATGAGGACATTGCGTCCCTCCGGGACCTGGCCTGTATCGTGGAGGACGAATTCGAGGCCATCAGCATGGCCATGACGGACAGCCTGACGGGCATTCCCAACCGGCGCGGGTTTTACCGCGCCGGCGAAAAACTCTTCCGCGCAATGAACCCGCAGGATGCGTCGTTCAGCCTCATCTATTTCGATCTGGACAGGTTCAAACCGGTTAACGATCTCTGGGGACACGCGGAAGGTGACGAGGTGCTGAAGATCTTTGCCGGCTTTTTACATCAGCACCTTGAACCGGGTGAAATAGCAGGCCGCCTCGGCGGGGATGAGTTTGCCGCCCTGATCCGGCGAAACGGTAACACTCAGTCTTATCTGCACGCGCTGAGTGCCAGTCTCGATCATTACAATGACACCTCGGGCAAGCCCTACAACATCAATTATTCCTTTGGCGAACTGATCAATAACGCAGACCATTATACGACACTGGCGGAGATGATCGGTAAATGTGACGAAGTGATGTACCTGAAGAAAAAAAGAAAGACCCTGTCGCGGAAAACAGAACCGTGACGTTCTCCTTCCCGGCTGATCCCCTGACCCGGGGTTCAGCCGGACGGCATGAACAATATATTTAACCGCAGGACGCATAAAGTCATTTATATTTGCTCATGGTGCAATAGTCCACTCATCGCAACAATTACTCGTTTTTTGTGTCCATGCTGCAATAATTCCTCTTCTCCACTTCTGAGATCCGAAAACCCCAGAAGTCGGATCTGGACTGGCTAATCGTATTGAAGGGCGAAAGTGATACGGCAGGAAGGAGTTCAGGGCAAAACGCAGGTGGGAATGGAAGGTCCGCTTTGAGCGAGAAACGGAAGTTGGTTTGCCGGAAGATCTTTAAAAGTGAAATAGTCCGGTTAAGCGGGCTGTTTACAGCTGAGCTGTATAGAATTTTTTTCAATTCGCATTGATTTCGCTAAAAAAATTTGTATATTTCCCCTCACTACTTTTATCCAAGATAATGAGATTCTCAATAGATCGCGTGATCGATGTATAGATAACCTCAGGAGTATCCTTGTCATCCATAATATAAAATACGGTTTTAGACTCCAGACCTTTATAACTATGTATCGTGGATAGTTTGATCAATCCACTATTCGGATAAAAATGATTTTTCTTTGTCCTTCTTACCCGTTCAATATCAGATTTAATACCAGTATGTCGCTTAATAAAATCACGCAACTCCTCTTTTGTAAGCAATTTTAATCTATTGATATCGTAATGCTTCTTTCCTTCCGGTAGGAGTTCAATTAGTTCTTCATATGTTTCAAACATACAGGTGGTATTTTCAAATTCATTGAATCTTTCATTTAATCGACGAACAAGAAAAATATTAGACGACAGAATAACAATATCATTTGGATTGAAACTATAATTTCTGATGTAGGTTTGAATTGTTTCAAAGCATTTGTTTTCCCAGTCGGATGGAAAGAAGTGATACTTGATAATATCAAAATTCATTTCTGACTGGATATTTTGTTGTTCAAATAAATCTATATCTGCATGTTTTTCAACCAGATACTTCAATTGATAATCTTTAAAAATTCGATTCAAAGGCGAGTCACTGCTTGTACGATAGGAACGACTTAATTTCTTCCAGTCACCGAATCCCTGCGCGATGACGTCCGCTCTTTTGCTATCTCTCTCATAAATATTTTGTGATTCATCACCAAACAGAACCATTTCACCCTCGTGATTGAGGAAGTTGTCACGAATAATTTTTACCCATTCATTTTCAAAGTCCTGAACTTCATCAATCAAAATTGTCCGATACTTACTAACAGAAAAATCGCTGAATAAATCACGGTTAAATAATTCATTAAATCCATATTTTTCAATTAATTCACTAACATCCTGTTCTGTCTCAATCAATTGAGACATGAAAAACTGATGATAATTTGTCACTGCGAAATGTTGATCGTCTCGATAACCAAGAACATCGCTGATTCGGTCTTTAATGAGGTTTTTTAGTGTAATATTGAAAGTCAGAATCAGTACAATATCATCATGCCGATGAAATGCATTTACCGCTCGATTTGCAATGATAGTAGTTTTGCCACAGCCTGCTACACCCTTAATCTTTTCTTTTCCAGACACGCTTATTGCCAACTTACTCTGACGCTTATCTAAGAAGATTTTTTTTCCCTGTTTTAACGTATGGTCGCTTGGCATCAGGCGTCTTTTAAAATCGTCATACACACGATCGTCGAACAGGACGTGTGGCTTAAAGCTTTTAATTTTATTAACGAGTTCTTTTATTCGATCAGCGCCGTAAGCCATGGACTTATCTCTACTTGACTTTCTTTTTAGCCGCGAGATTTTATCTGCCTGTTGATTGTATTGCTCTATAGAAATTTCTTTATTCCTGTATTGTGCATCAATATACCTAGATTGCGCCATCAATTCACTCTGGGCGTGGGAATATAACGAATCTATATTGGCTTTATTTCCTTTGTGTAAGTAAACAAACGGCTGGACAATGTTAAAAAAATTGCGATTTTTTAGATAAGACAGACCTAATACTGGTAAGTGTAGATTATATAAATTTGACTTATACCTGAAAGCTTGCGATTGAGGTGATGAAATCTTCGACACCCCTTTTTCAGAACTAACTTGCCATTTATTAAAAGCATCCACACTATAATTAACTAGGTTATAGTCCTTCACTTCAACAATAAAAATTGCCGTGTTTTTTTTAAGAATGATAAAGTCTGGGCGATCCCCATCAATAAATGGATTAAAGAAAATTTCGTAGCTATCATCCAAGTTCTCCGTAAGGTGATTTAACAAGTGAAGCTCACCGGGAGTGGGTGCAACCTTTAAACGGAGTATGTTTTCCAAAGTTGGATGAAGGATAGACACGCTAACACTCTCTTTATAATGAATAACCATCTATAATTTACTACATGACCTAAAAGAAACAAGGATGACATAACAGATTGACCTATTCCCTTTAAATTTACACAGATAACAATGTTGGCTACTTCCGCTCCTGGCACAAAGCGGACATTATCACCTTCTGTATTCACTTGTGGTCAGTTAACCCAGTCTTCCAGTATCAGGCCCGGCACCCGCGCAAACTCCCTTGTATTATTCGTCACCAGTACGGCGCCGGCGGCAATGGCGTGCCCGGCGATCGCCGTGTCGTTCGGGCCGATCGGCGTGCCGGCGAGGCGCAGCGCCACCTTAATCTCCGTGGTGGCGTCGACCGCGGCGCGATCCCAGGGCAGGACGGCATCGAGGCGGGCGCAGAACGCGTCAACCAGCTGAATATGTCGCGGGGAGGCCTTCGGGCCGGTGGCCCCGAAGCGCATCTCGGCGTAGGTGATGGCCGAAACCACGATCCGGTGATTGCGCAGTACCGCCTGCTCCAGCCGCTTCAGCACCGCTTCCGGCTGCTCGCGCATGATGAATGAGCAGATACAGGTGTCGAGCATGTAAATTTTGTTCACAGGTCAACCCGTCCTTCGTCGGTGACAACGTCCTCGCGCTCCGCCATAAAGTCCGCGTCTGCTTTTTCCAGCTGCGCGAACGAGCCCCAGGTCGGCCGGACGGGACGCAGGATGATGCTGTCCCCTTCCCGGACGATCTCCAGCTCGCTCACCCCCTCAAAATCCAGATCGCGGGGAAGGCGGATGGCGCGGTTGTTGCCGTTTTTAAAAATGGATACGGTTCTCATGGTGTTCTCTCCCGGGTAAGTGCGGATATGTGGCACATATCCGTAATGATGTGCGTTGCACCGGGTGTGTGCATATGCTCAGTATATGCAGATGCGTCACATATGTATAGATATGACATATGCAGATGCGGGGTATATGTATATCTCACGTATATGCAGATGTGCGGCATATGGATATGCTCAGGCTATGCGTATTTCTCTCTTTTTCCGCTGGGATCCGAAAAAAGGCAGTCCCGGATCACGGCGATTTTCTGCGCATATTTTTGAAAAAAAGATTAAATATGTGCTATATTATAATAAGTTAGTAACACTCCTCCCTCCCAATTCCTGACCCGCCTGTCGGGGCTGTACTGATACAGCTTTCCTTCTCGCTTCCGGAAACCCTGCTATTATCGATTTTTCGGAATTTCGGGATTGGTGCATCCGGTAATTGCGGGATGGTACTGTTATCTTGCTAATCATTTTAGGCGGACAATGGAATGTTACGCAGATGATGATAAATACAGTAATTAGTAGAAAGCTTACGATAAGGAAATCAATTATGAGTAACACAACGACATACATCAATCAGGGCAACAGCGTTTCACCTTCTTCAATTCTGGAAATGCTTTCAGGTTATGGCTGCCAGAAAGTATGGCTATACCGTACGATAAATACGCAGGGGGAAACTCTTCTTGTGCTTCTCGATGAGGAGAATGGGATATACGAGGAAATGGCCAGCCGCCTCGATGCTCCGGATATGAAAGAGTGGGCCTTTCAGTATTCTGACGGCGGTTATAAATCCCGTACGCTTCCTGAAGGAGCGTTTGAGCTCGATTTGAGCTGCCCTGATGAAGCGGCATGGTATATGGATCTTTTATAGCAGCAGGCCGTAAGGAAAGCTGTGAACAGGCGGGATTTCTCATTTAGAGGACCACACAGAGAGGTGCAGGTGTTATGGGAAGCGTGAAAGACCAGTTGCTGGATATTGAAGCTGAACGATTTGATAAATGGCTTGAGGAGAATCATCCGGATGTGGTCCCCGGTTCAGAAGAATGGGAGCACGCCGCGAACCTGTACTGCTGGGAGCAGGAGGCGCTGGCCGATCAGGCTCAGTGGGATCATGAACACGGGTTGTTTGAGGCTTCCCTGAACAACGTTCATCAGCGTTACCTGCACGCCCGTCAGGAACTGACGAAGCTGTATGCCCTGCTCGATGCAGAGCAGCCTGAACTGGTATACAGAATGTCTTTCGTTCATGCCGTGACGGTTATGGAGGCATACCTGATGTACTGTGCGAGGGCACTGCTGGAGCATGACTGGCCGCTCAAAAGATACTTCGAAGAGTTTTACTTGCCTTTTGCCAGGGCAGACAAAAAAGTGAAGCAGGCTGCCCGTGAGATGCCACTTTCCAAGTTCCGCCCTGTTGCAAGGAATGTTGTTGCGAGTATGACGTTTCATAACGTGAAAACCATTGAGCGCTATTTCGGGACCGTGCTCCATATCCCGCCCGTCTGGCCAACTGAGCCGCTGGGTATCATCGCTGACTGGCGAAATGACCTGGTACACCGTAACGGTGTGGACGAACATGATGTGCCAAGAAAGATATCATCGCTGCAATTGCGGAATGCCCTTCAGAGAGTGACTGACCTTATAGAGGCCGCACATCAGTCCCTGCGTCTGGAAGTGGACTATTTTGGAAACTGGCGTAATGAAGAAAACCGGGAAATCATCGCATCGGCACTGAATATACCTCCAGCCGGAGAGTCATCCTGATGACCGGACTCGTTACCCTGGGGCAGCAGCCGGGAACGGTAGCTCAGTTTCCTGTGTCCATCGACTATCCGGCGGCGCTGGCGCTGCGACAGATGGCTCTGGTCCAGGATGAACTGCCGAAATACCTGCTGGCACCGGAAGTGAGTGCCCTGCTCCACTATGTGCCTGATCTGCACCGCAAGATGCTGCTGGCGACGCTGTGGAACACGGGCGCGCGTATAAATGAAGCCCTGGCCCTGACCCGGAGTGATTTTTCACTGCAGCCACCCTACCCGTTCGTGCAGCTGGCCACCCTCAAGCAGCGCGCGGAGAAAGCGGCCAGAACGGCCGGTCGTACGCCTGCAGGTAGTCAGCCACATCGTCTGGTTCCGCTTTCCGATCACAGTTACGTCAGCCAGCTGGAGATGATGGTGGCCACGCTGAAAATTCCGCTGGAGCGCCGAAACAAACGAACCGGCAGAACAGAAAGAGCCCGTATCTGGGAGATCACCGACCGGACGGTCCGGACCTGGCTCAACGAAGCGGTCGATACCGCGGCGGCTGACAGCGTGACGTTTTCGGTGCCGGTGACGCCGCACACATTCCGCCACAGCTACGCGATGCACATGCTGTACGCCGGCATTCCGCTGAAAGTGCTGCAGAGTCTGATGGGCCATAAATCGATCAGCTCGACAGAAGTCTACACTAAGGTGTTTGCGCTCGATGTTGCGGCACGTCACAGGGTACAGTTCCAGATGCCGGGGGCGGAGGCGGTCGCGATGCTGAAAGGAAATGGGTAAGACAGCATCACTACCTAACTGATACTCCCGGCGGGCTTGTCTCGCCTTACCCTGATTTACTGCCCTTTCCGGTTTCTGTATTTTCAGGAAGCGCTGCCTCACCGGGGGCAGTTTGTCACAGAACACATCATATGGGCCTTACCACCACCCGATCACCACATCATCCAAGGAAAAAGGATCTATTTTGGATCCTTCTCTGATCAGCCTGCTAAATTATCTCTTTCCTTTTTATGGTATATTTCCAGAAACAGGAAAATGTAAGATCCCGGCTCTGCGGGTTTTTTCCGTAGTTTCCGACGCCGGCAGCGGCGAAAATGGAACCAGAACTTCACCAGATTGCGCTAGGTGAAAAATGACACGGTTAACGGGGGTTATCGGGCCAGATTTTGCGTAGCGCATCCTTATCGCCAGGTGCGTTATGAATCTGCCCGCTTTTGTTCATCACTCCCCTGCCCTGCAGGTGACTGCCACTTCTGCACCGTTTGACTACGGCCGGGCTCTCTCGCTGCGGGAAATGGCCAGGCACTATAACGAGATGCCTAAATACCTTCTGGCACCGGAAGTGGCTGGTCTGCTGCATTACTTACCCGACTGGAATCAACACGCCTTTATTAACACGCTGTGGAACACCGGCGCACGCCTCAACGAAACACTGGCACTCAGAAGAAGGGACTTTCACCTCAATGATTAGATCCCGCACGTGGTGGTCCGTACGGCCAAACAACGCCGCACAGCTGGCGGTCGCCCGAAAAAGGAAAAAAGTGCGAACCGGGTGATCCCGCTGTCAGACCCCGGATACGTGGATGAAATGCGTCGGCTATTTGCGAGCACGCGGGAAAGATTCGAGGACGACAAGCTAATAGGTGAACATCGGGCCATGCCGGTCTGGGGAGTTACCGACCGGACAGTACGCAACTGGCTTGAGCGTGCCGTCGACGCAGCGGAACGGGACGGCGTGAGATTCAGTATTCCGGTCAGCCCGCATACGTTCAGACACAGCTTCGCAATGCACCTTTTATATGGCCATGTTCACCCGAAGGTTCTGCAGGTCCTGATGGGGCACAAGAAGTTTGAATCAACGGAAGTGTACACAAAGATATTTGCGCTCGATGTGGCCGCCAGTCAGCAGGTCCGGTTCTCACTCGATACGCAGGATGCGCTGCAGCTTCTGCGCGGCAATCGTTAGCCCTGTTCACGATAAAAATGGCTTAGCTAACTTAATATCTGTTTCGTGTAGATAACTAACATCCAACGGAAAGCGGTCACTATCATAAATGGGCGGGAGCATTCATAACAGGCGGTTACTTTCATAACTTGATCACAGATAAGATATCGCTGCGTTCATAAAACTCGGCTCATTTAAACGGCGTAAAGCCCTCAGAATTGAAGTGGTTTACTGAATTTGGCCACCTGAACAGAGGTGATATGCTCACCTCAGAACAACACAGGTGCCATAATGAAAAAAAGAAATTTCAGCGCAGAGTTTAAACGCGAATCCGCTCAACTGGTCGTTGACCAGAATTACACCGTGGCAGATGCAGCCAGCGCTATGGATGTCGGCCTTTCCACAATGACGCGATGGGTGAAACAATTACGTGATGAGCGGCAGGGAAAAACACCAAAAGCCTCCCCCATTACCCCGGAACAAATTGAAATCCGTGAGCTCAGGAAAAAGCTACAACGTATTGAAATGGAAAATGAAATATTAAAAAAGGCTACCGCGCTCTTGATGTCAGACTCCCTGAACAGTTCTCGATAATCGGGAAACTCAGGGCGCGTTATCCTGTGGCCACTCTCTGCCATGTGTTCGGGGTCCATCGCAGCAGCTACAAATACTGGAAAAACCGTCCTGAAAAGCCAGACGGCAGACGGGCTGTATTACGCAGCCAGGTACTTGAACTGCATGGCATCAGCCACGGCTCTGCCGGAGCAAGAAGCATCGCCACAATGGCAACCCAGAGAGGCTACCAGATGGGGCGCTGGCTTGCTGGCAGACTCATGAAAGAGCTGGGGCTGGTCAGTTGCCAGCAGCCGACTCACCGGTATAAGCGTGGCGGTCATGAGCACGTTGCTATCCCGAATCATCTTGAGCGACAGTTCGCCGTACCGTTACCATGCTGTCCCGCCCTGGACGCATGACCGAAACGGAGACGCTGAATGAGTACGCTGTCTCCCGTCTGCGCGCGCCACTTATCGCACTTTATCAGGACCCGGCGCAACGCACCATGCAGGCTGTTCATACGCTTCTGGCACATTCCGGTCTGTACCTGAAAGAGCAGCATGACTGCCTTGTTATCTGTGACGGTTACGATCAGACGCGTACGCCCGTACGCGCTGAACGTGTCTGGCCAGCCCTGACGAAAGCGGTCATGAACAGCTATGAAGGTGGGTGGCAGCCTGTTCCTCATGACATTTTCCGCCAGGTCCCTCCGGCGGAACGTTTTGCCGGCGGAGGACTGAAAGCCCGCCCGGTCAGCGATCGGGAATGGGCAAAACTGCGCACCGGTTCGGGTCCGCAGGGCGCGCTTAAACGTGAGATTTTCTCCGACAAAGAAAGCCTGTGGAGCTATGCGGTACCGGGCAGCACGTCTGTACCGATTACGGCGATCGGGTGGTGTTCAGAAACGGCAGTGATTTTGCGTCCCTTCAGCGTGAGCTAAACCGGGTATCCCCTGTGCTTTTCGCCAGGGACCCGAAGATGGGCTTTGCTCCGGAAGGGAATGACATACAGTTTAACCAGGCGCTTGCTGAGATGGTGGGCTGGTATAATGTGTACCGTGCGGGAGAAGAGGATCAGGTCCGTATCAGCCGACCGGATGTGGACAGAATGCGTGAGCAGTGCGAAGCGTTTTTCCGTAACGCAGAGGCGGAGCAGAATACACCGGCATACATCTCACATGAGCCACGTAACGACTGGAAGCCACCTTCTCCGCGTTAGCATGAGCAGGCGCACTAAACCTCTTTACGCAAGCCATTCATCATGGTTGACACTAACTTATATTAGCGTAATATTATTTTTGAGCGGGAAGCCAACTGCATTAGGGTGCAATAGTTGGTGGATGAACCCCATAGAAGCCCTAACTTCTGTGCCTGGGTGAGACCTCAGCACCTTTAGTCTGAAGGTGTTTAATATAAAAAGACAACATTATTAGCCGCAGTGTTCATCATTGCGGCTTTTTGTTATCTGCAATACAGCAACTTCCCTCTGCGGTGTTTGTTCAGCCCCTTTGCTTCTGTGTGCATAAAGTTCCAGAGAACCTTTCCATCCCAGGGTGCAACAACTACCAGCATTTGCTGCCTCTGCTTGTATGTGCCGATAAAGATATAACGCACCATTTCATCGTCATACATTGTTTCCCATATCTCGTAGGGATGCTCAAGTGTGTCGAGTGCCAGCTTTACGTAACGTTCACGTGCGTCTACGCGCTTCTCCACAATGTGGGCAAGCTTATCGCGTACAATACACATGTTTCCTATATGCGTTGCCTTAATAACTGCAGACATTTCTGGCGAGCTGAAACCCATATGTGCTTCCAGGAACGCCAGGGCTTCTTCAGCTGTACTCCCTGCGACGATCTCTTCTGGTTGATCACGACGTTCTTCAGCTTCAAGGTTCCTGAGGTCTTTCAGGTCCAAATCTTTAAAGGTTGGTAATCCATTGAGAGCTTTAGCCATTCTTATTGTTAAATCCGCCATTTATACGCAGATGAGCAGGATATCATTACACTTCCCGGGTCGCCAGAACAGGCAGACCGAATAACACCGAAGGCAAGGCAGAAGCAGGCATAAGATAATTAAAGAAAAAAGGCCGCGCAAGCGGCCTTTTTTTATCAACGAGAAAGATTCGGCCACTTAACTGAGGCGGAGCCCTGCTGGGTTCGAATAATTGTTGTTTGAGCGATGTCCTGGCCGCTATCTCCGGAAGGCTAATATTACGCAGAATTGCATCTGTAGGTATCATCGCTTCCGGTGCGGCTGTTTCATCAGTCTCAGGTTTGTTGAGCGTGATATAGCGTAAGGTAAGTTCTGCCATGGTTGTGGTTTTGATAACTTCCAGTGCTTCCTCCCACAGACTTTTTTCACGCCCGCGGCGGTCCATGTCATATTCTGTCATCAGGTTGTGCGCTTCCTGGCGGTTGGCCAGCCGCCAGGAAGGTGGCGATCGCTTTCCACGGTTCTCCTCTTGACTTCTTTTTGCGGCGGGATGGTTTTCCGGACGGGGCAGGATTAGGCGAATGGCCTCGGCCTCCGTCCGGGCAACGGCCACGATCCCAACTCCTTCAATAAACCCTTTGGTCGTGTTTGCACTGTGCAGGGGGTAAAAGGGGGCCGCTTGGAAAACGGAAAATATCCTACGTTAAGCCTATTTTTTGAGCTGGCATGACGGGCAGCTATGAGCGAAGTATAGTCATTCGCCCTATCTCTTTTGTCGCACTTTCAACAAGGGGGTCGCTTGGAAAGCGGAACGAGGTCAGTCTCCGCCCGGACTGCTCAGCTCTTTAAACAGCAAAAGAGAGGCATCTTATGAGAAGGGATTGTTCAGTATGTCAGGGCAGACTGCTTTTTCATCCGCAGGTACTGAGGGTAAATGCTCAATTCCGGTACGATTCTTACTCTATAGCCAGACAGAATTCAGCATTGTGCTGAACCCGAATCTTTTTTTACTCTGACAGGCCTGTTCATCAGAACCCTGAAAAAACAATTTTCCCGTTCACATTTTTATTTTCCATGTCCTCATGAGCCCGGCGAAGTGCTTTTGTAGTGGTCATTCAATCCTTGTAACATCAGGATGATCCTGGTGTCAGTGAAAATACGAAATCAACACGTTGGTATCATTACCCACCTGTAAACTGACGTCGGCATTTTGAATCTCACTTCGGCGTGCCCCCTCCGAATGGCGCAAAACATTTCGTGGTATGGCATGATAGCACCCGAAGAGAGTCAATTCAGGGTGGTAAATGTGAAACCAGTAACGCTATACGATGTCGCAGAGTATGCCGGTGTCTCTTATCAGACCGTTTCCCGCGTGATGAACCAGGCCAGCCACGTCTCTGCGAAAACGCGGGAAAAGGTGGAAGCGGCGATGGCGCAGCTGAACTACATTCCCAACCGCGTGGCACAACAACTGGCGGGCAAACAGTCGTTGCTGATTGGCGTTGCTACCTCCAGTCTGGCCCTGCACGCGCCGTCGCAAATTGTCGCGGCGATTAAATCTCGCGCCGATCAACTGGGTGCCAGCGTGGTGGTGTCGATGGTAGAACGAAGCAGCGTCGAAGCCTGTAAAGCGGCGGTACATAACCTTCTCGCGCAACGCGTCAGTGGTCTGATCATTAACTATCCGCTGGATGACGAGGATGCCATTGCTGTGGAAGCTGCCTGCGCTAATGTTCCGGCCCTATTTCTTGATGTCTCTGACCAGACTCCCATCAACAGTATTATTTTTTCCCATGAAGACGGTACGCGACTGGGTGTGGAGCATCTGATCGCATTGGGTCACCAGCAAATCGCGTTGTTAGCCGGTCCATTAAGTTCTGTCTCGGCGCGTCTGCGTCTGGCGGACTGGCATAAATATCTCACACGCAATCAAATTCATCCGATAGCGGAACGGGAAGGCGACTGGAGTGCCATGTCCGGTTTTCAACAAACTATGCAAATGCTGAATGAGGGCATCGTTCCCACTGCGATGCTGGTTGCCAACGATCAGATGGCGCTGGGCGCAATGCGCGCTATTACCGAGTCCGGGCTGCGCGTTGGTGCGGATATCTCGGTAGTGGGATACGACGATACCGAAGACAGCTCGTGTTATATCCCGCCGTTAACCACCATCAAACAGGATTTTCGCCTGCTGGGGAAAACTAGCGTGGACCGCTTGCTGAAACTCTCTCAGGGCCAGGCGGTGAAGAGCAATCAGCTGTTGCCCGTCTCACTGGTGAAAAGAAAAACCACCCTACCGCCCAATACGCAAACCACCTCTCCCCGCACGTTGGCAGATTCCTTAATGCAGCTGGCACGACAAGTTTCCCGACTTGAAAGCGGGCAGTGAGCGCAACGCAATTAATGTGAGTCAGCTCACTCATTAGGCACCCCAGGCTTTACACTCTATGTGTCCGGCTCGTATGTTATGCGAAAATGTGAGCGGATAACAATTCACACAGGATACAACTATGACAATGATTACGGATTCACTGGCCGTCGTATTACAACGTCGTGACTGGGAAAACCCTGGCGTTACCCAACTTAATCGCCTTGCGGCACATCCCCCTTTCGCCAGCTGGCGTAATAGCGAAGAGGCTCGCACCGATCGCCCTTCCCAAGAGTCGCGCAGCCTGAATGGTGAATGGCGCTTTGCCTGGTTCCCGGCACCAGAAGCGGTACCAGAAAGCTGGCTGGAGCGCGATCTTCCTGACGCCGATACTGTCATCGTCCCCTCAAACTGGCAGATGCACGGTTACGATGCGCCTATCTACACCAACGTGACCTATCCCATTGCGGTCAATCCGCCGTATGTTCCCACGGAGAATCCGACGGGTTGTTACTCGCTCACATTTAATATTGATGAAAGCTGGCTACAGGAAGGCCAGACGCGAATTATTTTTGATGGTGTTAACTCGGCGTTTCATTTGTGGTGCAACGGGCGCTGGGTCGGTTACGGACAGGACAGTCGTTTGCCGTCTGAATTTGACCTGAGCGCATTTTTACACGCCGGAGAAAACCGCCTCGCGGTGATGGTGCTGCGCTGGAGTAACGGCAATTATCTGGAAGATCAGGATATGTGGCGGATGAGCGGCATTTTCCGTGACGTCTCGTTGCTGCACAAACCGACCACACAAATCAGCGATTTCCATGTTGTTACTCACTTTAATGATAATTTCAGCCGCGCTGTACTGGAGGCAAAAGTTCAGATGTACGGCGTGCTGCGCGATGAGCTGAGGGTGACGGTTTCTTTGTGGCAGGGTGAAACACAGGTCGCCAGCGGCACCGCGCCTTTCGGCGGTGAAATTATCGATGAGCGTGGCGGTTATGCCAATCGCGTCACGCTACGTCTGAACGTCGAAAACCCGGCGCTGTGGAGCGCCGAAATCCCGAATCTCTACCGTGCGGTGATTGAACTGCACACCGCCGACGGCATGCTGATTGAAGCAGAAGCCTGCGATGTCGGTTTCCGCGAGGTGCGGATTGAAAATGGCCTGCTGCTGCTGAACGGCAAGCCGTTGTTGATTCGCGGTGTTAACCGTCACGAGCATCATCCTCTGCATGGTCAGGTCATGGATGAGCAGACGATGGTGCAGGATATCCTGCTGATGAAGCAGAACAACTTTAACGCCGTGCGCTGTTCGCATTATCCGAATCATCCGCTGTGGTACACGTTGTGCGACCGCTACGGCCTGTACGTGGTGGATGAAGCCAATATTGAAACCCACGGCATGGTGCCAATGAATCGTCTGACCGATGATCCGCTCTGGCTACCCGCGATGAGCGAACGCGTAACGCGAATGGTGCAGCGCGATCGTAATCACCCGAGTGTGATCATCTGGTCGCTGGGGAATGAATCAGGCCACGGTGCTAATCACGATGCGCTCTATCGCTGGATTAAATCTGTCGATCCTTCCCGCCCGGTACAGTATGAAGGCGGCGGAGCCGACACCTCCGCAACCGATATTATTTGCCCGATGTACGCGCGTGTGGATGAAGACCAGCCCTTCCCGGCTGTGCCGAAATGGTCCATCAAAAAATGGCTTTCGCTGCCTGGAGAACTGCGTCCGCTGATCCTTTGCGAATATGCCCACGCAATGGGTAACAGTCTTGGTGGCTTCGCTAAATACTGGCAGGCGTTTCGTCAATACCCCCGTTTACAGGGCGGCTTCGTCTGGGACTGGGTCGATCAATCGCTGATTAAATATGATGAAAACGGCAACCCGTGGTCGGCTTACGGCGGTGATTTTGGCGATACGCCGAACGATCGCCAGTTCTGCATGAACGGTCTGGTCTTTGCAGACCGCACGCCGCATCCAGCGCTGACAGAAGCAAAACACCAGCAGCAGTTTTTCCAGTTCCGTTTATCCGGGCAAACCATCGAAGTGACCAGCGAATACCTGTTCCGTCATAGCGATAACGAGCTCCTGCGCTGGATGGTGGCGCTGGATGGCAAGCTGCTGACAAGCGGTGAAGTGCCTCTGGATGTCGCTCCACAAGGAAAACAGTTGATTGAACTGCCTGAACTACCGCAGCCGGAGAGCACCGGGCAACTCTGGCTAACGGTTCACGTAGTGCAACCGAACGCGACCACATGGTCAGCAGCCGGGCACATCAGCGCCTGGCAGCAATGGCGTCTGGCGGAAAACCTCAGCGTGACACAACCCTCCGCGCCCCACGCCATCCCGCAACTGACCACCAGCGAAACGGATTTTTGCATCGAACTTGGTAATAAGCGTTGGCAATTTAACCGGTTGTCAGGTCTTCTTTCACAAATGTGGATCGGCGATGAAAAACAACTGCTGACGCCGCTGCGCGATCAATTCACCCGTGCACCGCTGGATAATGACATTGGCGTAAGTGAAACGACCCGCATTGACCCTAACGCCTGGGTCGAACGCTGGAAGGCGGCGGGCCATTACCAGGCCGAAGCAGCGTTGTTGCAGTGCACGGCAGATACACTTGCCGACGCGGTGCTGATTACGACCGCCCACGCGTGGCAGCATCAGGGGAAAACCTTATTTATCAGCCGGAAAACTTACCGGATTGATGGTAGTGGTCAAATGGCGATTACCGTTGATGCTGAAGTGGCAAGCGATACGCCGCATCCGGCGCGGATTGGCCTGACCTGCCAGCTGGCGCAGGTCGCAGAGCGAGTAAACTGGCTCGGATTAGGACCGCAAGAAAATTATCCCGACCGTCTTACTGCGGCCTGTTTTGACCGCTGGGACTTGCCATTGTCAGACATGTATACTCCGTACGTTTTCCCGAGCGAAAACGGTCTGCGCTGCGGGACGCGCGAATTGAGTTATGGCCCACACCAGTGGCGCGGCGACTTCCAGTTCAACATCAGCCACTACAGCCAACAACAACTGATGGAAACCAGTCATCGCCATCTGCTGCACGCGGAAGAAGGCACATGGCTGAATATCGACGGTTTCCATATGGGAATTGGTGGCGACGACTCCTGGAGCCCGTCAGTGTCGGTGGAATTCCAGCTGAGCGCCGGTCGCTACCATTACCAGTTGGTCTGGTGTCAAAAATAATAATAACCAGGCAGACCATGTCTGCCCGTATTTTGCGTAAGGAAATCCATTATGTACTATTTAAAAAACACAAACTTTTGGATGTTCGGTTTATTCTTTTTCTTTTACTTTTTTATCATGGGAGCCTACTTCCCGTTTTTCCCGATTTGGCTACATGACATCAACCATATCAGCAAAAGTGATACGGGTATTATTTTTGCCGCTATTTCTCTGTTCTCGATATTATTCCAACCGCTGTTTGGTCTGATTTCTGACAAACTCGGACTGCGAAAATACCTGCTGTGGATTATTACCGGCATGTTAGTGATGTTTGCGCCGTTCTTTATTTTTATCTTCGGGCCACTGTTACAATACAACATTTTAGTAGGAGCGATTGTTGGTGGTATTTATCTTGGCTTTTGTTTTAACGCCGGTGCGCCAGCAGTAGAGGCATTTATCGAGAAAGTCAGCCGTCGTAGTAATTTCGAATTTGGTCGCGCGCGGATGTTTGGCTGTGTTGGCTGGGCGATGTGTGCCTCGATTGTCGGCATCATGTTTACCATCAATAATCAGTTTGTTTTCTGGCTGGGTTCTGGCTGTGCATTCATCCTCGCCGTTTTGCTCTTTTTCGCCAAAACAGATGCGCCCTCTTCCGCCACGGTTGCCAATGCGGTAGGTGCCAACCATTCGGCATTTAGCCTTAAGCTGGCGCTGGAACTGTTCAGACAGCCAAAACTGTGGTTTTTGTCACTGTATGTTATTGGCGTCTCCTGCACCTACGATGTTTTTGACCAACAGTTTGCTAATTTCTTTACTTCTTTTTTTGCCAACGGTGAACAGGGTACGCGGGTATTTGGCTACGTAACGACAATGGGCGAATTACTTAACGCCTCGATTATGTTCTTTGCGCCGCTGATCATTAATCGCATCGGTGGGAAAAACGCCCTGCTGCTGGCAGGCACTATTATGTCAGTACGTATTATTGGCTCATCGTTCGCTACCTCAGCACTGGAAGTGGTTATTCTGAAAACGCTGCATATGTTTGAAGTACCGTTCCTGCTGGTGGGCTGCTTTAAATATATTACCAGCCAGTTTGAAGTGCGTTTTTCAGCGACGATTTATCTGGTCTGTTTCTGCTTCTTTAAGCAACTGGCGATGATTTTTATGTCTATTCTGGCGGGCAATATGTATGAAAGCATCGGTTTCCAGGGCGCTTACCTGGTGCTGGGTCTGGTGGCGCTGGGCTTCACCTTAATTTCCGTGTTCACGCTTAGCGGCCCCGGCCCACTTTCCCTGCTGCGTCGCCAGGTGAATGAAGTCGCTTAAGAAATTAATGTCGGATACGGCGCGAGCGCCTTATCCGACCAACTTATCAGGACGGAATGTTAAAAATGAACATGTCGATGACAGAAAAAATAAAAGCAGGCAAGCTATTTACCGATATGTGCGAAGGCTTACCTGAAAAAAGACTTCGTGGGAAAACATTAATGTATGAGTTCAATCACTCGCTTCCATCAGAAGTTGAAAAAAGGGTAATGACTCCAACTTATTGATAGTGTTTTATGTTCAGATAATGCCCGATGACTTTGTCATGCAGCTCCACCGATTTTGAGAGCGACAGCGACTTCCGTCCCAGCCGTGCCAGGTGCTGCCTCAGATTCAGGTTATGCCGCTCAATTCGCTGCGTATATCGCTTGCTGATTACGTGCAGCTTTCCCTTCAGGCGGGATTCATACAGCGGCCAGCCATCCGTCATCCATATCACCACGTCAAAGGGTGACAGCAGGCTCATAAGGGATCGTCTCAGAAAACGGAAAATAAAGCACGTTAAGCCGGTGGCAGTGGTCGCAACGGTCTGAACTTGCCTGCGCCGACCTTGGTGCTGCTGCGCCAGAGGTAATCGCCGGTCAGATTGATGTGTTCCCACCCCAGCGGTGACAGGTATTGAAACAGCGTCTCGTCTACCGGTTTGCCGTGCCCGTTCAAAGCATTGGTTGCCCGTTCCAGATAGGCCGTGTTCCAAAGCACGATGGCCGCCGTTACCAGATTGAGGCCGCTGGCCCGGTAGCGTTGTTGCTCAAAACTGCGGTCGCGGATTTCGCCCAGTCGGTTGAAGAACACCGCCCTGGCCAGCGCGTTGCGCGCCTCGCCTTTGTTGAGTCCGGCCTGCACGCGGCGGCGCAGCTCCACGCTTTGCAGCCAATCCAGTATGAACAACGTGCGCTCAATGCGCCCCAGCTCGCGCAGTGCAACGGCCAGTCCGTTCTGACGCGGATAGCTGCCGAGCTTGCGCAACATCAGCGAGGCCGTCACCGTACCCTGCTTGATCGAAGTGGCGAACCGCAAGATTTCATCCCAATGGGCGCGTATCTGCTTGATGTTCAGCCGGTCGCTGCTAATCATCGGCTTGAGCGCGTCATAGGCGGCATCGCCCTTTGGGATGAATAGCTTGGTGTCGCCCAGGTCTCGGATACGTGGCGCGAATCGGAAGCCCAGTAGGTGCATCAGGCCGAAGACATGATCGGTAAGGCGATCAATGACAAGGTGCGGATGTATGGCCGCATCGGCCAAGCCTTGCTGGAAGCCAAACAGAGCGGCGGCGATCCGTTCGCCGCCATCGAGGCCGTAATGCCGTGGGATACCTTCGCCGCCAGCGTCACGGAGGCGCAAAAGCTCGCGCAGCCGGAGAGCTTCGACTTTCTGCATCGCATCGGTGAAAGCTACGCCACGTTGCGCCGCTACGCGCCGCAGTTCCTGGACGTACTTAAGTTACGGGCGGCACCAGCCGCCAAGGGCGTACTCGATGCCATCGAGGTGCTTCGCGGCATGAACAGCGACAACGCCCGCAAGGTGCCCGCCGACGCGCCGACCGCATTCATCAAGCCACGCTGGGCGAAACTGGTGCTCACGGACGATGGCATTGACCGGCGCTACTACGAGCTGTGCGCCCTGTCAGAGCTAAAGAACGCGCTGCGATCAGGCGATGTCTGGGTGCAGGGTTCGCGCCAGTTCAAGGACTTTGATGAGTACCTGGTGCCGGCCGAGAAGTTCGCTACTCTGAAGCTGGCCAACGAATTGTCGCTGGCAGTGGCCACCGATTGCGATCAGTATTTGCACGACCGACTGGCATTGCTGGAACAGCAGCTTGCCACCGTCAACCGCATGGCGGCGGCCAATGATCTGCCGGATGCCATCATTACCGAGTCCGGCCTGAAGATCACGCCGCTGGACGCGGCGGTGCCGGAGACCGCACAAGCCCTAATCGACCAGTCGGCGATGCTGCTGCCACACGTCAAGATTACCGAACTGCTGATGGAAGTTGATGAGTGGACAGGCTTCACCCGGCATTTCACGCATCTGAAGACCGGCGACACGGCCAAGGACAAAACCTTGCTGCTGACGACGATCCTGGCTGATGGCATCAATCTCGGGCTAACCAAGATGGCCGAGTCCTGCCCAGGCACGACTTACGCCAAGCTGTCGTGGCTGCAAGCCTGGCACATCCGGGATGAAACGTACTCAACGGCGCTGGCCGAACTGGTCAACGCGCAGTTCCGGCAATCCTTTGCCGGAAACTGGGGCGATGGCACCACGTCATCGTCGGATGGCCAAAATTTCAGAACCGGCAGCAAAGCGGAGAGCACCGGGCATATCAACCCGAAGTATGGAAGCAGTCCAGGCCGGACGTTTTATACCCATATCTCCGACCAGTACGCGCCCTTCAGCACCAAGGTAGTCAACGTCGGCGTGCGTGATTCAACCTATGTGCTCGATGGCCTGCTGTACCACGAGTCGGACTTGCGGATCGAGGAGCACTACACCGACACAGCGGGCTTTGCCGGAAGCCTGAAACTGCTGCTGATGCTTGTTCTTGGCGGCGTTGAATAGTTTGCCAATGATGCGGTCGTGCAGGTCGATGATTTCGTCGGTGACGGTGGCCATACCTTCAATGGCCAGCGAAACCAGAGTGGCATAGCGTCGTTGCATCTCGAACTTTGCCAGATCGGCAGGCGTCATCTGCCCACCCTCACGGGCGATCTTGAGCAGGCGGTTCTGGTGAACTTGTCGCTCGATGCCTGCGGGAAGGTCAAGCGCCTGCCAAGCCTTGAGGCGCTCGATGTGTTCAAGCATATGCCGAGAGTTCGGCTTGACGGGCGACTGGCGCAGCCATGCCAGCCACGTCAATTTGCTGCCGTCCTTGCGCTTGAGAAGTTCGTCCAGGCGCTGACGGTGGAGCGATAACAAAGAATCGGTCAACGCCGCGTAAATACGCCGGTTGGCACGGGTGATGGCCTCGGCGCTCGCGCGCTCGATGGCATTCATGGCGGGCAGGATGATGCTCTGCCGCCGCAGGTTTTCGACAAGGGTGCTGGCCAGCACAATCCCTTTATCGGTCTGCAAGGCCAGCTCGGTCAATGTATGCACGGCTGCCGGTAGTGACTCATGGTGAAGGGCTTGAACCCGAACACCGTTTGCAGCTCGACCAAGTGCTCCCGCCGCGTCTGCTCGCGCTGGCCGTAATCGTTCCAACTTTCCACCGGCACCTTGAGTTGTGCGGCCACCATGCGCAACAGGGGCGGAAACGGAGGCTCATCGATGCCCAAGAAGATGCCAGGGAATCGCAAGTAGCAAAGCTGCACGGCGAAGCCCAATCGATTCGCAGCGCCGCGACGCTGGCGGATCACCGATAGGTCGGTTTCGTTGAACGTGTAGTGCCGTATCAGTTCGTCTTTGGCATCTGGTAGTGCCAGCAGGCTTTCGCGCTCGGTGGCGGACAGGATTGAGCGGCGCGGCATGATCAGTCTTCCCGCAGGTACTGGTACAAGGTTTCGCGACTGATGCCGAAGTCACGGGCCACCAAGGTTTTTTGATCGCCTGCCGCGACTCGCTGTTTCAACTTGGCAATTTGTTCGCTGTTCAGCGATTTCTTTCGTCCCCGGTAGGCACCGCGCTGCTTGGCCAGCACGATTCCCTCGCGCTGGCGTTCGCGGATCAGTGCGCGCTCGAACTCCGCAAAAGCCCCCATGACCGACAGCATCAAATTGGCCATCGGTGAGTCATCGCCGGTGAACGCCAGCCCTTCTTTGACAAACTCCATCCGCACGCCCCGTTGTGTCAGCCCCTGAACGATGCGGCGCAGGTCATCGAGATTGCGTGCCAACCTGTCCATGCTGTGCACCACCACGGTGTCGCCCTCGCGCACAAAGGCCAGCAGCCTTTCAAGTTCGGGACGTTGCGTGTCCTTGCCGGAAGCCTTATCGGTGAATACCTTACCGACTTCGATTTGCTCCAGTTGCCGATCAGGGTTCTGGTCGAAGCTGCTGACGCGGATATAGCCAATGCGTTGACCTTGCAAGGTGCCTCCAAAGGTAAAAGTGTCAGGATGAAATCCATTACCCTTGGCGGCTTGTGTCAATAAATACAAACTACAACTCTATTCTGACGTGCTTTGCGCCAAGCATCTGACATCAGGTTAGGGTATGCCTCAATCTGACGGCTGCGAACCGCCAGGGACAGGCGCAATGTCAGATTCTGTCGCGGCCTTGGCGCGTGCCTGGAAGCGTTCATAGCAATCCAGCCCGCAGAAATGTTCGACGTATTCCGCGCCTTCCGGGGTGAAGGCGGCATCGAGCGGAATTTCTTTGCAGCATACGCAGCAGGTGGTGCAACTGGCAGTGTTCGGGGCGTTTGCGTTCATGGTGGTACTCCTCCAGATTGGTAGCGAAGCTCAAAGCTGCCCACTCTCGGCTGGCTGGGAAGCGGTCATGATCTTCCCTTGAAGGCCCGCAGCAGCCGCGTCACAGACAGGACAAACAAGCCGGTCAGCGTGAGGGCTGCAATACCCCAGTGCTCCCCGATGAACGCGCCGGCCGTCGTGCCGGCTAGCACAATGGCGAGAATCGGCAAATGGCAGGGACAGGTGAGCACGGCCAGCGCGCCCCACAAGTAGCCGGTGATCGGTTTGTGCGTCTCAGACGGCAAGTGCTCTGGGCTGTTCATGGCAGACTCTCCGCGTGCTGTGCCGGTTCGGTTGGCATGGCGGCCAGTTGCATTTCGAGGCTGGCCAGGGCCTCGCGCCGACGCTCGACGAGTTGCCGCAACACGGCAAGCTGCGCAGACGCACCGTCACCGTCCGCAGCATCCAGCGCCCGGCACAGCCGCGCCAGTGCGTCCAGGCCGATACCCGCTTCGAAGGCAGCCCGTACAAAGCGCAGCCGTTGCAACGCGGTGTCATCGAACAAGCCGTAGCCGCCCGTGGTGTACGCGACCGGCCGTAGCAATCCGCGCAGCAGGTAGTCGCGCACGATATGCACGCTCACCCCGGCATCAAGGGCCAGCCGGGACACTGTGTAGGCGCTCATTGAACACCTCCTTTTCCTCATCCGGCGCAGCACGAAAGCTGCTTCACGTCCTTGCTGAAGGTCTGCGCCGCGAGCTTCAGCCCTTCGACCATGGTCAGGTAGGGGAACAATTGGTCGGCCAGTTCCTGCACGGTCATACGGTTGCGAATGGCGAGCACCGCCGTCTGGATCAGTTCACCCGCTTCCGGGGCCACCGCTTGCACGCCGATGAGCCGTCCGCTACCTTCCTCGATGACCAGCTTGATGAAGCCGCGTGTGTCGAAGTTGGCAAGCGCACGCGGCACGTTATCCAGTGTTAGCAGGCGACTGTCGGTCTCGATCCCGTCGTGATGTGCTTCCGCCTCGCTGTAGCCCACGGTGGCGACCTGCGGGTCGGTGAACACCACGGCCGGCATTGCGGTCAGGTCCAGGGCCGCATCGCCGCCAGTCATGTTGATCGCCGCACGAGTGCCGGCCGCTGCCGCCACATAGACGAACTGCGGCTGGTCGGTGCAGTCGCCGGCCGCGTAGATGTTCGGGCTACTGGTGCGCATGCCCTTGTCGATGACGATGGCCCCCTGCGCATTGACGGCTACCCCCGCCGCTTCCAATGCCAGGCTGCGCGTGTTCGGTGTCCGGCCGGTGGCGACCAGCAGCTTGTCGGCGCGCAATTCACCGTGCGTGGTGGTCAGCACGAATTCACCGTCCATATGGGCGACCTGGCTGGCTTGCGTGTGCTCCAGCACCTCGATGCCCTCGGCACGGAAAGCGGCTGTCACCGCCTCGCCGATGGCCGGGTCTTCACGGAAGAACAAGGTATTGCGCGCCAGGGCCGTGACCTTGCTGCCCAGCCGGGCAAAGGCTTGCGCCAGCTCCAGCGCCACCACCGACGAGCCGATTACGGCAAGGCGTTCGGGAATGGTGTCGCTCGCCAGGGCCTCGGTGGAAGTCCAGTAGGGTGACTCTTTCAAGCCCGGAATCGGCGGGACCGCCGGGCTGGCACCCGTGGCGACCAGGCAGCGGTCGAACATCACGACGCGCTCGCCACCCTCGTTCAAACTAACGATAAGGCTCTGGTCGTCCTTGAAACGCGCTTCACCGTGCAGAACGGTGATGGCTGAATTGCCGTCCAGGATGCCTTCGTACTTGGCATGACGGAGTTCTTCGACACGGGCCTGCTGCTGGGCCAGCAGCCGCTCGCGCAAGATCGTCGGCGGTGTGGGTGGCATGCCGCCGTCGAATGGGCTTTCCCGGCGCAGATGGGCGATGTGGGCGGCGCGGATCATGATCTTGGACGGCACACAACCGACGTTGACGCAGGTGCCGCCGATGGTGCCGCGCTCAATCAGCGTGACCTGCGCGCCTTGCTCGACGGCCTTCAGTGCTGCCGCCATCGCGGCTCCACCGCTACCAATGACGACGACCTGCAACGGGCGTTCGTTGCCACTGGGCTTATCAGCGGCCCCTATCCAGCCGCGCATCTTGTCGAGCAGGCCGGCGCGGTTGTCCGTCGGTGGCGCATCGGCAAGCGTTGCCTCGTAGCCCAGTCCGGCCACGGCGGTAGTCAGCGCATCCGATGACGTGCCCGCCTCAATGGCGAGTTGCGCTGTGCCCTTCGGATAGGACACCAGCGCCGATTGCACGCCGGGCACTTTCTCCAAGGCTTCCTTGACGTGAGCCGCGCACGAGTCGCAGGTCATCCCGGTGATTTTCAGGGTGGTCATGTATTTTTCCTTTTCTGTGGTGGCTACGGCTGTTGCCGTCAGCCACGTTGTTCTGGCAATTCACAGCTGTCCGGCCCGCAGCGGCGATGTGCTGGCGAGATGAAATCCCAGACCGACACCCCAACCATCAAGGCCAGGCCGACATAGAGCAGTCCACCGCTCTGCCAGCCGTAAGCCCGCATTAAAAACACCGCTGCCAGCACCAAGATCGGGCCTATCGTGCCGAGCGCCGTGCGTCGCCACTGTCGATGATTGAGCCAAGCGATAGCATTGGCGAGTAACGCGATGCCGGCGAACATCGGCAGCAGGATGCCAATGAATAGCCCCTCGTACTGGCTCAAGAAGCCCAGTCCGATGGCCGCGCCAAAGCTGGCGATGGCAGGAAAACAGGCGGCGCAGCCCATCGCGGAAACGACGCTGCCGAGCGCGCCGGTTTTGCCAGCGATGCGCGTGATGAGTCCCATGTGTCGCTCCCGAGTTCGGTTAACGGATCAGCGTTTGAGGCTGGACGGATAGCCCGCGTCCTCGGTCGCCTTGGTCAACTTCTGGACGTTGGTCTTGGCATCGTCGAAGGTGACGACGGCCTGGCGCTTGTCGAAACTTACGTCGGTCTTGCTCACGCCCTCAACCTTGGAAAGCGCGTGCTTGACAGGGCACTGTTGCAAATAGTCGGTGGTGATAAACTTATCATCCCCTTTTGCTGATGGAGCTGCACATGAACCCATTCAAAGGCCGGCATTTTCAGCGTGACATCATTCTGTGGGCCGTACGCTGGTACTGCAAATACGGCATCAGTTACCGTGAGCTGCAGGAGATGCTGGCTGAACGCGGAGTGAATGTCGATCACTCCACGATTTACCGCTGGGTTCAGCGTTATGCGCCTGAAATGGAAAAACGGCTGCGCTGGCACTGGCGTAACCCTTCCGATCTTTGCCCGTGGCACATGGATGAAACCTACGTGAAGGTCAATGGCCGCTGGGCGTATCTGTACCGGGCCGTCGACAGCCGGGGCCGCACTGTCGATTTTTATCTCTCCTCCCGTCGTAACAGCAAAGCTGCATACCGGTTTCTGGGTAAAATCCTCAACAACGTGAAGAAGTGGCAGATCCCGCGATTCATCAACACGGATAAAGCGCCCGCCTATGGTCGCGCGCTTGCTCTGCTCAAACGCGAAGGCCGGTGCCCGTCTGACGTTGAACACCGACAGATTAAGTACCGGAACAACGTGATTGAATGCGATCATGGCAAACTGAAACGGATAATCGGCGCCACGCTGGGATTTAAATCCATGAAGACGGCTTACGCCACCATCAAAGGTATTGAGGTGATGCGTGCACTACGCAAAGGCCAGGCCTCAGCATTTTATTATGGTGATCCCCTGGGCGAAATGCGCCTGGTAAGCAGAGTTTTTGAAATGTAAGGCCTTTGAATAAGACAAAAGGCTGCCTCATCGCTAACTTTGCAACAGTGCCACCGAGAGCACAATAAGACCCGGAAGCTGTGATGCGGACTCCCTTTCCTGTAACGAACTTCCCGCCCACTCACCGGCGAACCCCGGTGGTAAGTGCTTAGCCAGCTTGTCCATTGCCGCCATTGCGGTACCCGACGATTTTCCCTGTGCGGCACTCCCGGTAATGCGTATGGCAGGATACCGGTAAAATCTTTATCAATACTCTGCACCACGCCCTTGACCTCAACCTTTCGGCCACCAATCTTGTCATCCGCTGCAACTTCGTTTTCATCGTAGAATGCGGTTAAAGCTTTAGCCGTAGTTCTTTAAACACTACCATCAGAGTCATCACTACCGGCGTTAGCCTTAACGGATTGCTTCGGACCATTTAAGGCTGCGGTAAACTAAGAAATGACGCTCTTATTTCTGTATAACTGACGAACTCAGTGCAGGAATGAGGTTCGGTTTTGTCTTTAGCGACAACTTTACCTTTTTCATGAATCATCATGCCTGCATCCGTACCGAGGATAATGGTGTCATGAATAATTGAATATGCAGGGGTTCCTTTCTCCATGCCCTGTGTGGCTTGCGCTAATACTCCTTTGGTTGATTGTTCACTCGGTTCTTTGGCGTTGATTTCACCTTTTATCGCCAGCTCACAGGTTGTAATGAATCGCGTTCGGATATAGGCTGCGGCGGAGTTATTATAGTGCTGCAGATTCCAGGTGCTACGGGATGCTTGTTGGCCAGCAATCACAGAAAAAGAGAAAACGATGAAGGACAGCGCTAACGTTTTTTTCATTTCCATTCTAGAGAAAAATAAAAATAAAAATAAAAATAAAAACAAAAACAGGCGGCTTAAGAGGCGAGTTAACTCACGGTGGCTTTGGCGTTTATTGGATGCGGGTTTAAAGGTTCATTACTCGGTCAGACTTTGCCGTCGCACCAGAGAGTAGAATATGCTCCCTTGTATTCAGGTCGATACCGATAATTGACGGTGAAAATTCTCCCGTTGTGTCGTACTGAAGACCATAGTATCGGTTCGGTGTATCAGTTTCACTATCAACTCGTGATTTTACGTTGATAAACACTACGTGGATAGAAGGCAGATCCTTTTCACTTGCTGCTATTCTGATAGCTTCTATATGGGCGATATTCCGTTTAAACGTATCCTGTAACTTAAGCCGCCGTTTATCCGGAAATTTAGCCCATATTGAGTCGTTAATATCACCTTTAAGCGTCCCAGCGTAGTTTCTTTTTTCTAATAAATAAATGCCGTGGGCATAAATAGCACATGAAAAACATGAGTGGTTTGCCTGCTTTTATGGGTAATGTCAGGTCACGTAGCAGAATGACACTATCTCCCTTCAGTAACGTACTAGGTATTTGACTTTTTTGCAACCGTCTAATTGTTGGATATCAAGGTCAGAATACAAAGAATATTAGCTGTCGGCAGGAAAATGACAGTGACGCCAGCGATGTTGGCTATTTCGAAATCCATTTATCATCCCAGATGGTGGATGCTTGTGGATTACAATCTACTGCCCAGTTTTTCTGCATCTTATTTTAGCACATCTGTAGCTGAAATTACAGACTTGTTATACGCCTTTCAGGTTATACGCCTTTCAGAGCGCCCGGTAATTGCAGATCTCTCTACCTTCAGCGGCTATGTTACCAAGGCTTCTGAATTTCTCATCCTGATGTGCTTCGTAGCGCCTGATTTACAAGTTTCTCATGTTCTCCTCCTGTATCCGAATAGTCTACACAAAGGATTTAATCCACTATACCAGACAGGGGAAGATTTTAGACAACACCCATACGTGTTTTGCCAGAATGCACAAAATAGTTTTAAGGTGTTTAAGCGCAGCGCCGATGCTTGATAGGCAGTGATAGGGATTGAGAATGTGGAATGGACGAATAATGGCATGAAAAAAAGTTACTTTTTACGTACCCTGTATATCCGTGAAAGTTTGATTAATACTTGTAACACTTTTACTCAAAAAGTTGAACACGGTCGATTTTTCCATGTTTAACTTTTTATAAAAAAGTTGAACATAAGAATCCACTCCATGTTTAACTTTTTATAAAAAAGATGAACATAAGATTTCACTCCATGTTTAACTTTTTATAAAAAAGTTGAACATCAGAGTTCACTCCATGTTTAACTTATTCATGAAAAGTTAAACATAAGGCAGCATTACCATGTGCGACTTTTATCGAAGAAGTTGCACATAAGCAGTAGACTGAGTACAGGATTTTGTTAAGTGAAGACCACTTCTGGTAAAAAAGTGTTACATGCATTAGCATTGTTCATAATCAGCTGATCTGACTAATTGACTAAAAGTGTTACAGGACAGGGGGTTCAGAAAAGTTAATTTAAACCTGATCTTCTGAGGCTTCAGATTATGTTTTTTCTCTTAAGGGGGGCAGATTTTTACTGCCTTGCATTTACAAGGCCTAAAGGAGGGGATGTACAAGATGCTTGCTGATACACAAGACGCCTTATCCCACTCCCCTCCCGGGTTTTACAGTGTGAAATGCCTATAATTCGGGATTTCATCACCTGACAGAATCCCTGCATTGCTAGGTTTAGTTGATTAAAAATGTCCATATCTCAGTACTGATATTGTTTCAACTTATTGGTGAATGTGAGTTTTTTTCTTAAAGGGTAGCGTATTACCGCCAAAAATATGTGTTATTATCTGGCGTTAATTCTAAGTTTATTTTTAAGTGAGTTCACATGTCTGAAGTGCTCAAATCATTAAACAATATCCGTACTCTTCGCGCTCAGGGCCGTGAGCTTCCTTTAGAAATTCTCGAAGAAATCCTTGAAAAGTTAGAAGTAGTTGTCTCTGAACGTCGTGAGGAAGAATCATCCAAAGCAGCTTCCCTGCAAGCTCGTCAGGAAAAATTTGAAGCCCTGCGTAAATTAATGGAAGAAGATGGTATTAACCCTGAAGAGCTAATGGGCGCATTCTCTTCAAAATCTTCCTCACCGAAGAAATTCCGTGAGCCTCGCCCTACCAAATATACATTTACTGATGAAAATGGTGAGACCAAAACATGGACGGGTCAGGGACGCACTCCTAAAGATCTAACTGAGCAACTTTCAGCAGGTAAAACTCTGGATGATTTCTGATCTAAGTCAGATTTAATGAAAGTGTACGCAATATTCAACCCATTAAAAGTGGCCGTAATCTGGCCTTTTTTGATACTGTCTTTTTATGAGTTTAATATTTCCTATTTATGATAAAGGTTATTGGTTGTTTGAAGGCCTCAAGATTTTCGGTTATTTTTTTAGCATTCATTTAACTATTAAATTTCCCTCACAATGTTATGCTTAAATGAAATTACTATATTATGACGGATGGCCGTTATTTGCATTGGATTCGATGCATAACAATACATGCAATAAAAACCTTTTAAAATTAAGCTTTAATCCATCCTGTTTTTTGGAACAGGAGGTTGCATTTCTCTGTGCTATATAGGTTAGGCAGATATTATGGGGCGCGCCATCTGTTTGTTGATTCGACTTAATGGTATGTGAACTAAGTGGTGACTTATACTACAAATATGTTGCGGATATACAGCCCAGTGAAGTTATAGTTCGGCCATGTTTAAATACAAAATTCGCTTTGCGCTATAGCAGATAAGAATCTGGTCTATAACACATCATGTTTACCATTAAGACGGGATGCTGACGCCCAGCTTATGTATTTTCGAACGGTATGACTTTAGGCTCATCCATCGATGGTAATACCAGGAATGCGAATCTCGTTAATAAAATCCGGATCTATTTCCTCCCACAATTGGCCAACATGGACCGCTACTGGATTTTCCATGGCGCTTACCTTTATCCTTAATTAGCTTAATTTTCTCAAGTGACCCACCCGTTCGGATTGAAAGGATTTCATCCTTAACACCTTAATCTTTGAGCTCACATATGATAGGACGGTATTTGAGTGGTACAGGTTTTGCCTTTATCACAGTGATTCCTTATCAGTCATCCATTGCTAACGGTCGAGGTCCGCATGAAGACGAGACTTCCGGCGCTGTAAATCAGCTCTCTGCGCTCAGGAAAAGACATAGCCGCTATGTAGGGGAAAGCGCCATTGTTCACATATTGTAAACGGGTATGGGCGGTGCTATCATGTTCACATAATGTAAACGGATGGAACGACCGCAAGATGCACGTAATTTCAAAAGAGCCTTTTGAGGAAGCGGCAAAGCAATATCCCAACGATTCGTTAGCCGTTCGGGCGCTGTACCGCTTAGTCCGCGAGACGGACTTTTCTTCTCCAGCTGAGATGCGAACGCTGATACCGAGCCTGGACAATTTTAAGTATCGTAATAAGTGGTGGGTGTTGGATGTAGGGGGCAACAACTTGAGGGTTATCGCCTATATCAATTTCGTGAATAAACGCTTCTATGTGAAGCACATCGCCACCCACGCTGATTACGACAAGTTGACCCGCTATTACAGGGAGAACAAAGAATGATTACCGACACTGCAAAAGCCATTGAAGCAACCAAACAACTCGTAGCTGCTGTTCCCTTCCTGGGGGGCAGTTCGTCCGAGAGCGATTACCGCGAAGCGATAGAGTTGGTGGACTATCTGATCGAAAACGACGACGAGAACCCGCTTATTGACTTCCTGGCGAGTAAAATTGCTGACTATGAGGATAACAGCCCTCGTTTCGCTGAATTCAACAAGGCTATCGCTGAAATGCCAGTCGGCGTTGCCCTTCTGCGCACCCTGATTGACCAGTACAGGCTGTCTTATTCTGACCTTAAGGAGGAGATCGGCTCTAAATCGCTGGTTAGCCAGATTCTCTCTGGTCAGCGGTCACTGACAATCATGCACATTAAGGCGCTGTCTGCTCGTTTTGGTGTCAAACCAGAGTGGTTCCTTTGACTGTCACGTAGTCCATAAACATTTTCTCTGCTGCTCTGGTGATTTTCCTGCAATCGCCAGAGCGTCAATAAACGGCTGCTTTTCCAACGCGAACTGATCAGCCAACTGCTCCAGTCCCTTGTTTTTCTCTTCCTCTTTCTGTAACGCTGCCTCTTTCTTGGCGGCATGAATCGCCACGGATAATCTAGACACTTCCTAGCCGTTGATAATACTGGTTTTCATATTCTGTCGGTGACATCTGATCGCTGGAACCATGCCGACGCTTACTGTTATAAAACATTTCGATGTAATCAAAAATATCGCTGCGGGCTTCTTCCCGCGTTCCGTAGATCTTTTTCTTTATCCGTTCACGTTTCAACAACTGGAAAAAGCTTTCTGCAACCGCATTATCATGGCAGTTACCGCGACGGCTCATGCTGCCCTCCAGGCCGTGTGATTTCAGGAACGACTGCCACTCATGGCTTGTGTACTGACTGCCCTGATCCGAATGAACCAGCACCTGTTTTTGGGGATTACGCCGCCATACAGCCATCAGCAGTGCGTTCAGGACAATGTCCTTTGTCATCCGGGATTGCATGGACCAGCCGATAATTTTGCGTGAGAACAGATCAACAACCACGGCAAGATACAGCCAGCCTTCGTGGGTCCTGATGTAGGTTATGTCCGTTACCCAACGCTCATCCGGAGCATCCGGATTGAACTGTCGCTGGAGCCTGTTGGGCGACACGATACTGGCCTCGCCTTTACGTGCCCGCGGGCTCCGGTATCCGACCTGAGCCTTTATCCCGACACGTTTCATCAGTCGCCAGACTCTGTTCACTCCGCACTGTTGCCCGCTGTCCCGCAGATCCAGATGGATTTTGCGATAACCATAGACGCATCCCGATTCCAGCCAGAACTGTTTAATCTGCCCTGTCAGCCTCAGGTCTGCCTGATGGCGTTGTGAATGCGGCTGCTGAAGCCAGGCGTAAAAACCACTGGGATGAACATCCAGCACCCGACAGAGCAGGCGAACAGGCCAGCAACAGGTGTTGTCACGGATAAAGGCGTACCTCAGTCGGACAGCTTTGCGAAGTACGCCGCTGTAGATTCAATTGGTCAACGCAACAGTTATGTGAAAACATGGGGTTGCGGAGGTTTTTTGAATGAGACGAACATTTACAGCAGAGGAAAAAGCCTCTGTTTTTGAACTATGGAAGAACGGAACAGGCTTCAGTGAAATAGCGAATATCCTGGGTTCAAAACCCGGAACGATCTTCACTATGTTAAGGGATACTGGCGGCATAAAACCCCATGAGCGTAAGCGGGCTGTAGCTCACCTGACACTGTCTGAGCGCGAGGAGATACGAGCTGGTTTGTCAGCCAAAATGAGCATTCGTGCGATAGCTACTGCGCTGAATCGCAGTCCTTCGACGATCTCACGTGAAGTTCAGCGTAATCGGGGCAGACGCTATTACAAAGCTGTTGATGCTAATAACCGAGCCAACAGAATGGCGAAAAGGCCAAAACCGTGCTTACTGGATCAAAATTTACCATTGCGAAAGCTTGTTCTGGAAAAGCTGGAGATGAAATGGTCTCCAGAGCAAATATCAGGATGGTTAAGGCGAACAAAACCACGTCAAAAAACGCTGCGAATATCACCTGAGACAATTTATAAAACGCTGTACTTTCGTAGCCGTGAAGCGCTACACCACCTGAATATACAGCATCTGCGACGGTCGCATAGCCTTCGCCATGGCAGGCGTCATACCCGCAAAGGCGAAAGAGGTACGATTAACATAGTGAACGGAACACCAATTCACGAACGTTCCCGAAATATCGATAACAGACGCTCTCTGGGGCATTGGGAGGGCGATTTAGTCTCAGGTACAAAAAACTCCCATATAGCCACACTTGTAGACCGAAAATCACGTTATACGATCATCCTTAGACTCAGGGGCAAAGATTCTGTCTCAGTAAATCAGGCTCTTACCGACAAATTCCTGAGTTTACCGTCAGAACTCAGAAAATCACTGACATGGGACAGAGGAATGGAACTGGCCAGACATCTAGAATTTACTGTCAGCACCGGCGTTAAAGTTTACTTCTGCGATCCTCAGAGTCCTTGGCAGCGGGGAACAAATGAGAACACAAATGGGCTAATTCGGCAGTATTTTCCTAAAAAGACATGTCTTGCCCAATATACTCAACATGAACTAGATCTGGTTGCTGCTCAGCTAAACAACAGACCGAGAAAGACACTGAAGTTCAAAACACCGAAAGAGATAATTGAAAGGGGTGTTGCATTGACAGATTGAATCTACAGCGGCTTTTTTTAATATGTCCCGTTCGTCGGTAACCCGCTTCAGCTCTTTCTGGAGACGGCGGATCTCGGCCTGAGCATCTGACTCTTCTTTATTAGTGGAAGAATCTGCACCGTACTTCTTTATCCAGGCGTAAAGGCTGTGGGTGGTGATATCGAGACGTGTTGCAACGCTGGCAACAGAATAACCGCGATCAACAACCTGTTTGACTGCTTCAGTTTTAAACTCTTCGGGATAACGCTTACCGCTCATGGGCACCTCTCTTTAAGCCATCTTAAATGACTCTGAGGTGTCTGTTAAACCCGTGGCGATTCATTACCATACATAATTCTTTGCTCAAGAGGACTCTTCACTGAACGAAAAGCACGAAAATGTACCCATAAAAAAACCTCCGCAACAGCATGATTTAATAGGATTTAATATCAAAATTTCAAGCTGAAATTCCCATGATTCCCCTAGTAACAAACACCTGACCATAGTGAATTTATGACAATTAGTTAACTCTAGGTGTAAGTATCCCTGCAATCCGCGCCATTCACTTTTAGAGGTCTTCCGATGCCCCCTAGGGAGATCGCTATGCGTAAGATCTGATTCACCGAGCACCAGATCATCGCCGTTCTGAAGTCCGTCGAAGATGGCAGGACCATTAAAGATGTGTGTCGTTAAGCCGCTATTTCCGAAGCCAGCTATTAAAACTAGCAGGCGAGATATGGCGGGATGGAAGCTGCTGATATCAAAAAATCAAAGATCTTGAGGACGAGAATCGTCGTCTTACCCCCATTTTTCAGTAACAAACCACCCAAAAATGCACGCTAGAAACGCTACGTAAAAATCTACCCGATGACTGGATATGCACTCAATTGAATAACCCCCGGTTTCAGTCCGTTTTATCGGGATTAGCCTTCTGTTTAGGTAAGTCCGGAGGCTTCACTTGCTGATTAATTTGCGCGCGACGCGTAAGCCAAGGATGGTCAGCTTTAGATTTTACATAGAATTTTGAGCGTAAATCTATGCGGGCATTATCCACACGTTCATGGACACTCTTCTCATAATCCAGTGGTATAGGCTCCGGACCATCAATATACTTTTACCACCCCAATAATTTCCCGACATAAAGAACGTTCATTTCACCGTCAAAGCTTTAGCAAACCGTGACAACCGAATGTCGAAGTCGATATCCCCGGCCTTCACTGCGTATCTGAAACTCAATGCTTTTGTACTGGAAAGTGAGATTTTTGGAGAGAACGCGCCTCGCCTGAAGACTCAAGATATAACCCAGTTCTTTCAGAATGGTGTACATCAAGGTGGGCATTATCAGCAATACGAGGCGGCGTAGCGAACCGGTCGTTATACGCTTCAATAAATGTCGGCAATCATGCGTTTGCTGTTTCAATATTGCTGATACCCTGAAGCCGCATTTCCTTAACCAGCCTGTCCTAGAGTGTCTGATTGGCGCGTTCTAACCGCCCTTTTGCCTGCGGGCTGTTGGCATGGATTGGCTCGATGCCCAGTGCCTTTACCGCACGTGTAAACTGAGTCAACTCCCCTTCCCGCTCCGGGTTATTTACTCGGAATATACTGTGTCTGTCAGAGTAGAGAACCAGTGGTATGCCATGATCATTAAGGTAACCCCGAAGGGTTTCCATGTAGCCCGGGTTGTCTCTGCAGGAGCGAATCGCAGCGCTATCAGAGCATTGGTGGCATCATCGATAAAGACTATCAGTGTGCATTTGGGGCCCCTGCCTTCAAACTATTCATGAGGCGAGCCATCGATGTGGATGAGTTCACCGTAGGATGGAAGTCGCATGCGGCGCTGATATATTCGGACAAGTTTATGACGACGTTCACGCCATATCCCCTCCTCTACCATCCACTTCCTGAGAGTTTCAGTGGATAAACACAAGCCGTGTATCTCGCACAATTTCTCATTGATAAGGCCAACAGAACCTTTATTTCGATATCGATGCACCAGACGTTTAACTTGCCGGATGGAAATACCAATTCGCACCGCCGCTTGTTCCTGATTATATGGCAATTGATTGAGTCCTGAATAATCTGAAGTCTGTCAAGTTCCTTATGTCTCATCGTAATTGTTTCTTTTACCATGTCCCCCCAGATAATTGTCTGGGGACATTTTAGAATGATTCAAAGGGGACATTACAGCTTGGCGTTAACAATGGCCTTACCTCCCTTGCCTTGCGGCAGTTAAAAGGCTATTCTGTTTGTGTCGAGTCAAACAAATGGCCTCGTTTTGTACTGACACCCAAAAGTTGGACAGAATAAACGAAGCATCTAAGAAAGAGTCCATGGAATACATGGGCTTTTTTTCCTTAAAAAGCTAAATTAACTATTCCACTGCCAAATATCCATTTTTCTGCTTTCTCCATGCTCTTCTCTGTTTCTACAACAACCTGTATTCAAGCTTTTCTAGTGTAGATTTAGCTTTTAAGTCTACACCAGTTAATTGAGTAAGGTCCGATGCTTGTTGAAGTAAAGATTAATTGAGTTATATAGAGCATTTTTACATCTATCGCATGCGCACTTTTATCACTTCGAAGAAGTCAAATCTATACATATGCCAAATATCTACACCTGCTTAGCATAAGCTTAAAAGCCAGTCGATCAGACAGACACGCGCTTCACCGTGACAGGTTGAACGGCGCCGAGTCAGTTTTCTTCCGCAAGCCAATGCATCGCGCTCACACGGCGGGCCACCTGTTGTCACGCCAGACTTACCGTCATCCATGTCATGGACAATCAGGTTCTGCAGCAGCCCGACGGAGGCGATGGTTTCAGCCAGGCTGCATACGCTGTCTAAGGAACACAGGATGGTTCGGACGGTGAAGGAGGATTTAACGAGATCAGACAGCGGAACAGTCTCGGTCTGCGCAGCATCGATCGCCGCCTGAAGTGCAGCCAGTTAGGCTTTGTTTGGTTTCTTTACGCTGGCCTTTTTTACGGTTCTTGCTTTAACATCTGTTACTGACATAGTTAGTACCACTCCGATATTCACGATTGTCGGTCCTGCGGAGTTGGCGCTCCGACAGGGTATTTTCTTACTGAACCTGCTCTGGTGAGGTCGCCGCGTGTCTGATGTAGCGGTTAAGGTGGTTCCCCGCATCGGGTTCGAAATTTCACACCCGCGCCATCAGTCGTCCGTTGTAGTAACGAATGGTCAGACGGAAATGTGCCTCCTGATCGTCTTCAATCATCACATTGGTATACTGCGCCGCCACTGCCTCTTCCCGGGTTAATGCCCCTTCCGGCAGCATCAGAGCCGTTTTTTCAGCCCGGCATTCAGGACGGCCGCCAATTCCACATCTCCAGGTGATCTTGACCCGCCATCTCCGGACAGCTTTTGTATCTTAAGTTAACGATGTCCGCTGCCGCCGATATTCCCTCGGGGAGTGATAGCCCAGCGCGCTGTGCGGGTGGTTTTCATTGTAATGTGTGAACGCTGCTGCAAGGTTTCGCAGGGCTGTTCTCACATCTGGTTTTGCCATGAACGCGATATAGTCTTCCTTCATCGTCTTCACGAACCGTTCGGCCATGCCATTGCTCTGCGGGCTGCTCACCGCTGTTGTACACGGCTCCAGATTCAGCTCTCTGGCGAACCTCCGCGTTTCATGCGCGGTATATGCTGAACCGTTATCCGTCAGCCATTGAACCGGTGTGGTCGGCAGCCCGTCGCCGAAGCGCTTTTCCACCGACCTCAGCATCACATCCTGCACCGTCGAACTGTCGTAGCCTCCTGTGCTCGCTGCCCAGTCTATGGCTTCTCTGTCGCAGCAGTCCAGCGCGAACGTGACCCGCAGCTTCTCACCGTTGTCGCAGCCGAACTCGAAGCCATCTGAACACCAGCGCATATCGCTTTCTGCCACCGCGATTTTGCCCTTATGTTCACGCTTCGACCGCTCTGGTTTGTCATGCAGTAACAGCAGATTATGCTCGCTCATAAGCCGGTAAAGCCGTTTGGCGTTCACGGGGGGCAGTCCCTCTGTACGACGTTGCGTACGCAGGATGCCCCACACACGGCGATAGCCGTAACTGGGCATATCGCTGATGATATCGAGGATCTCTGACAGTATTTCAGCGTCTGCTTCGTCATCACGCCGGTTACAGCGCCTGTCCTGCCAGTCGGCAGAACGGTTAATTCGCAGTGACAGCTGCGCACGCGACACGCCCATGGTGCGGCTGACCAGCGCTATTCCCCGTCCTTTGGCAACAAGGGCGCGTACGCTATCCATTTTCGCGACTGAGCGTACTCCACGGCTTCTTTCAGGATCTCAACTTCCATCGTCTTCTTGCCCAGCAGGCGCTGAAGCTCCCGGACCTGCTTCAGAGCAGCAGTAAGCTCAGAAGCTGGAACAACTTCTTCTCCGGCCGCAACGGCGGTGAGGCTGCCTTCCTGATATTGCTTCTTCCACTTAAACAGCAGGCTGGGCTGGATGCCATGCAGGCGGGCGACATGGGAGACATTCATGCCCGGCTCCATCGTCTGCTGGATAATGGCGATCTTCTCCTGAGGAGTTTTACGTTTACGGACTTCTTGCCCTAACAGGATCCCGGTCATCTCAAAATTGGCGTTAGTGTTAGACATATATTCAAGCCTATCTCTTATCTGGAGATACAGCTACTGTCTGGTGTTTCAGGGGGCTACATCAATTCCACATCTCCAGGCGTGGGCACATACTGCACCTCCGGCTGGCTATGAAATTCCTTCAGGGTTTTGCTCACTACACACCTCCTTCTGAACAGGGTCTGGCCTTCAAAAACCACATTATCCGTTGAGTTTCCGGAGCCGCGGCTTTAACGCTTTATGGTAAACCACTGTTTTTTTTCCACGGATAAATGCACTTCATCCGTTTGAGACCCTTCGCCGCAGGGGCGTAAACATCATTGGCAGACGCAGCTGTATGGGGCAAGCGGGAAATTTATTCCGGTCTAATGAAGCGAACCGGAATGGCCGGGGGAAATATATTGCGAAAGGGTTTGTCAACCAAGAAGACTGTGGTGCTATCAGCACCCGGCAGGAGAGCCATAAACGGAGAAAAGGCATACGGTGAGAGATGGGCAGGGACACGCCGTAATGACGTAAGCCGCGCGCATTGCCCTCTGCATGGCATCGATAACACCAACGGCATTGATGCCATGCCTGAAGCGCAGGAAGCGGCGCGACTGAGCGGCGCAGCCATTCCGGCTCCTGCGAGCATGGATGTTGCGTCATGGGATGGACACCCGCTGCCCCAGAGGAGCTTGGCAGAGACAGCATCGTTGGCTCTGTATGAAGCATGACAGCCCGACCGGACGTCAATTGTAACCTCAAGAATTAAAAAAATTATCAAGTTGTTGTTTTATAATATTATTACCTTATGAATTTGTTATATTGCTAACTTGCGATGTCATTAAGATGTGATGTTGCTAACCAGTAATTCCTTTCCACCTAAGGTTCAGACCCTTACCAGCGCCTTTTGCGTAAAGACCTGACTTAAGGATGGTTAGAATCTCAGGCAAAAGTCCCGGTGAAGGGAGTTCTCGACATCGCCTCCTGAAAAGATCTTTCTACTTTTTATGGGCTTCAGCCATTTCGATATATCGCAGATTATTTGCGGTCGGCAGCAACGTACTGATGCGATAGAGACGCACCCGCTCGTTAAAATATTCTTTGAGATGTTACGGTTATTCTCTGGCCACCGCTTCAGGTATAACCGGCATATTCATACATTCTTGTATGCAACAGCGGATGTGACAAGGTCTACAGCAACCTTGTCTTGGTCTTCTTTTCAAAACTTCGCATTATTTGCATCACTTATACGCGCCTCCGACCCTGTAATATCCCGTCATCAAGCTTAATCTCATCCGCACATACGGGCTACAGACAGCACAGGTGGGCAGATTGCCTGCCAGGTTTATAGCGGCTTAACCACCTGCCGTAGCCCTACCCCTTCCCAACCTTCAAAATGAAGTGTCCGCCCATATACACTCAACAATGACAGGTCATGAAGTAGCAAATTTTATCGACTACCTACGCGGTCGTCAGTTTCCCCTGACCTGAATCACGACGGCTGGTATTAATCATGTTTTGAACTGACGCAATATGCCAAGGGTCTGTGGATCGAGTTTCATGATGCTCTCCTTAGCGGCAGGGGATCCCCCTGCCCGTCCTAATCAGTTGTTGAACACATTACCGTCGACAAACACCAGACCGCCGCTGAACAAGTCACGCGCGTAGGCTTCAAAATCAAAGTAACTACGAAGCAACTATGGAATCTCGTTCAACAGGCCGGAATACCTTCCCAGTCTTGGAACATGAGTTGCGGATCGTGCTCGTTTGAATGCAGGGCATATCAGGATTCGAGAAAATCCTCTTTTCCGTCAAATCGGTCAAGTCGAACCACTTTTCGAAAATGCTGCCGCAGTTGTATTTGTGCCAAGTGCCAACGTATACAGCCGGTGTTGTTGTGCTCATGAAAATTCCTCCGTGGTATATGTCGTCTGAGTTCCGGCTTACGCCGTGCCGAAACGAAGCCCGACGAATAGTGGAGAATGCAATGGGCGTTACAGGAGGCCGTGGCGCAGAAAATATCCTAGGCAGCTTGTACGGTTATCGAGCGGATAGTGAGCGAGAGAACGACGGGAAGACCGGCTGCAGACATTAGATAATAACTGCGATGGGCGAGGATGACGGACAAGCGCACCCTTGCAGCCGCAGCGGTCGGGCTAGATTAGAGGCACGGCGTTTGCCGCAGTCTGCACGAATGTCACTCGATGCGTGGCCATAACACCGTGTAGGTCCCGCGGTAAGCCGGACTACATGACATCCTTTTTTCAAGCACTGAGAGCTCAGTTAATACTCCTTTTCCTGACACATTGTGCACAGGCTTACCCACCGATTCAGTGGATAACTTTTAAGGTAAAGTTTAAAAATTCATAATCTGATGCGAGCTGACTAGATTGGACCACGGTCCCAGTTATGGGGTCGGGACCACGGTCCCAGTTATGGGGTCGGGACCACGGTCCCAGTTAAGGGGTTGGGACCACGATCCCAGTTAAGGGGTCGGGACCACGGTCCCAGTTAAGGGGTCGGGACCACGGTCCCAGTTATGGGGTCGGGACCACGGTCCCAGTTAGGGGTTGGGACCACGGTCCCAGTTAAGGGGTCGGGACCACGGTCCCAGTTAAGGGGTTGGGACCACGGTCCCAGTTAAGGGGTTGGGACCACGGTCCCAGTTAAGGGGTTGGGACCACGGTCCCAGTTAAGGGGTTGGGACCACGGTCCCAGTTAAGGGGTTGGGACCGTGGTCCCAGTTAAGGGGTTGGGACCACGGTCCCAGTTAAGGGGTTGGGACCACGGTCCCAGTTAAGGGGTTGGGACCACGGTCTCAGTTAAGGGGTTGGGACCACGGTCCCAGTTAAGGGGTTGGGACCACGGTCCCAGTTAAGGGGTTGGGACCACGGTCCCAGTTAAGGGGTTGGGACCACGGTCCCATATTAGGAATTTGAACCATGGTCTTGAAGAAGGTAAAGCAGGAAGATAACTACCGAATTAATGCTTGTTTTTCTTCGTAGCTAAAAGCTCAAGCATTTCTTCAAACTTCCCAATATCTTCCTCGGAAAGTTTGGAACGATCCAGGCTGATAATCACTTTATTTCCTTTATAACGCGCTGTTGCTCCAGGAATGAACTCACGCTTTTCTGGGGCCTGATTTACTTTCTTGCTGGAATCTTTAAGCAAGGCAGTAAGAAATTGAATTATTTCATCAGCCTCAAGTACTACACCTGCTTTTCTCTTCTCTGATAGCTCAAAAGCCCCATCGAGTAAACGAGCTTCGTTCTCAGAAAAGATTTTCTGTAAACTTTCGCCAGCCCTTGCGGAAAGCTCGCCTGGATGAGAGAAGAGGGCGATCACATCTCTTGGTAGCCTAGAAGTATTGATACATCTGGTTATGACTTTCCTTGAGATGTTTTCAGCATCGGCCAAGGCAGAGATATTTCCGTTAAATTCTTTTTCTAAACGTTGAGAATAACGCGTACCTCTTTCATAAGCACTTGTCGGTCTGTAATCATTTCCAAGTTTGCATAAAGCATCCATCTGTTCGTCATCAAGGGCACCAACGAGTATGCGATACTCAGTTGATGTAAAGATGGCAGTCATGCGACGGCGACTACCATCGGCAACTTCAATATGACCGTCGACCTTACGCCCAAACGCCGGATTTTGTTGGCCGGTAAGCAAGAACGATGGTATGAGATCGTCCAAAGCCTCTTCTATTAGAAAAGCTTGATCACGTTCATTACCAGCCCAGACCTTAGTTGAGCTGGCGACATCTGCACCGGGTATGGTCTCAAGAATAAATTTTACTTCTCGTCCACACACGGGAAGGGTAATAGTATTACCCTTTGCCATAGCGCCTACTCGAGCAATTAGTGTGTCTACCATAGGAGCTGCAGGGGCCGATACAGTAGTTACAGGAACGACTGAAGGAATAGATTTAGGGATGATAGGTGCTCGTTTCATTAGCGGATTTCCCAACGAGGTTTAATGAGACGGTCGAAAATTTCATTACAAACCGGCTCCCAAATTGCGAGCGCATTCCTCCATGCTCCAGTAGAAGAACGCTGATCAATTGCTTGTTCAAATACTGTTCGCATTCGAATTTGGCCTTTACCTACTTCATCCGTTTCGCGTACCACGTTTTTAAGAACCATGCTTCCCCATGCATCCCTGATTTGCTCTTCCATCCAAGGCGACTGGGAACCATTATTATTGTTATATTTAGTAAGCAAGATTCTGACATCTGGTTCAAAGCCTTGTAGATCTACATTCTTCAGCAAATCCCGGAGCATATCGAAAAATTGCAATGCAGAGGTATAGTCAAAGAGCTCAGCGGGGGTAGGGACTAATAACACGTCAGCAGCACATACAACGTTGATTGTGCCGATACCAAGATTAGGAGCACTATCGATAACAACAACATCGTAATCATGGGCTACCGTTTCAATGGCCAGCCTTAGCATCATGTGAGGTTCTGTCGGCAGCTTTCCTTCGTCGAAACGTCCCATCAACTCAGTTTCAATACGATGTAAGGCCAGACAAGAAGGGATGATATCAAGGCCAGGCCAGCAAGTTGGTTTTACCGCATATGAAGCATCATCTCGTTCACCGAGATAGAAGGGGAGGAGAGTATCTTCAGAATGAATATGTAAATCAGGAACCCAACCGTGATACATCGAGGCCGTCCCTTGCGGATCGTTGCCTTCGACTAACAGTACGCGAAGTCCTTTTAAAGCCAGATCCTGAGCAAGATGAACGGAGACAGAAGTTTTATAAACTCCACCTTTATGAGCTGCAACACCGATTACCGGAGGTAAGCTTTCATCTGGGCGACGGAGGCGGGTACTAAACACATCTCGCATGTGGTTTATTTGCTCAATGGTATAGCCAACGCGCTGTTCAACGCGTCCTCGTAATTCCATATCTGGATGCGGCAATCGTCCTGCTTTTTCAGCGTCACGAATAGCCTGGGATGAAACACCGATCAGGTCAGCTGCCTCACCAACTCGCCACCGACGGGTTATTTTTCTTGCTTCAGGGCTATCATCATTAAATTGAGCAATTGCGATGGCTTTCGTCATCTCATGTCCTGCTGCAATGCACTGGTTAAGCGTATCCATTAATCCCATTTGAAACCCCTTCAAATCAACTTTGCATAATTATATTAAATCTTGATAAAACAAGCAAAGCAACCAAATATATGCAAACCCACTAAAAAAATGCAAAGTGCATCAAATCTTGCAAAGTTGATAACTTTTTAAACAGAATCCTTCAACTCATAAGAAAGTTTGAAAGTTTGAAAGTTTGAAATTACTGGACAACAATTAACTGCAAACCATTCAAAATGGTAGGGTATCTTTTTCGTATACCGAGCGGCCCTTTCCTCCTTGATGCAGACGAAACACTGTATACATGAGGGCAGGGCGGCTGAAAACAGTACTCATGACCTCTACAAAATGTAATTTTCATAAATGCATCACCCGCACTTATTGGGAATAACCTTCTTAATAGCCAGAATGATAAAGGTGGGTCATAGCATGCATAAAGTGTGTCGCAACATGCTTAGAAAAACGATCATCGGAGGATCTTAAAAATGTTGGGTATAAACATGAAAAAGTGGGCAGCGATATGCTAAAGGTGTGTCACAGCATGCGGGTCCATTTGGATTGGTACAAAAATCAACCTAACAAAACAGGCATGAATACTAGTGTGCCACGATAACATGTTATGACACACCTAAAATCATGATACGACCCACCATTACTGGATCGCCTGCATAATGTGACCCACCTTCTATGACCCCATTTCTTTGAGTTTTTTATTTCGCTTATGAATCAACACAGTTAGAGTTCGACCATCTTTAATAATGGAATACTCAATGTAGCCAATGACTTGTAGTTGCTTCAAAGCAGCCTTGATCAGCCGGTTCTGCTCCTTTACTGGAGAGGTCAAATTCAATCGCTCAATGATGCGATCAAATCTAATTGGGGCAGGGTTATCGGGCAGACTTGCTATGTAGGTATAGAGTGTCTGAGCAACTTCTTTACCTTTGAGCATATGGTAGGGACGCTTGCGCAGTAGGATGTTGTAGTCAATCTGGTACAGTTCATGGAGGCGCTCATCGGCCTGGAGCGTGATTGTATCGGACTCTCTCGTATACTTACCGCTCTTAAGGAGCTGAGTAAAAAATTTATCTCCAGTTTTCTTACTGTTGAATTGAACAGTCTTGGTACCAATCCGGGTAAGAGCATCAAAAATGGTGTCACGCAGACGTTTGTTAAACTGGCGAGAATCATACTGGCACAACGCGGCGAACTCAGTGAAAGGCAGCTCGATGGTATTTGATTTCAAGCCGTATTTACTGAAGGCACCAATAATGCCCATCCAGACGCTGAAGTCCGTTGATATGTTCAGTCGCTCACCAAAGATCCTGACTTCGTCATAACCTTCCTTACGGGCGAACTCAAGCTGGGAGAACGACGAAGAAACATCTATACCGGACTTCTGCCCCTTAGGAATTGCACGACTGGCAGGAACAAAGACACCCAGACGCAGTAAAATCGCTGGCTGAACTGATGAATTGTTTGTGACTGTTAATTGGTGTACCTCTCCTTCATTTGTAATTTGGGAGGGTATAAAATTGTTATCAGTCATATAGTTACACCACTGTGGTTAGAATCCATTCGAGGTTATCCACAAAAGGTGGATAGTTCGTTATTTGACATGATGCGACACACCATTTTGCATGTTATGACACACCAAGAGCATGATGTCACCCACTTTGCTCATGGCATGACACACCAATTACATGTTGCGACACACTTATTGCATAATACGACACACCCAAATCCTCTGAATGCCTTGTCTGACGTGGCTTGCAGCGATCGGGGATCTGTTTGGGACTATAAGGATCCATTTAGGATCTTCAATAGGATCGTGTTATAGGATCTAACCGGTGTATATGTTGATAACTTTTTGAGATCCGAGAGGATGAAAAGGGATAGTGCCCAAATAGCATAATGCCACTGAAAGTTTTAACTTAACAGACAGGCGGTAATGACTCCAACTTATTGATAGTGTTTTATGTTCAGATAATGCCCGATGACTTTGTCATGCAGCTCCACCGATTTTGAGAACGACAGCGACTTCCGTCCCAGCCGTGCCAGGTGCTGCCTCAGATTCAGGTTATGCCGCTCAATTCGCTGCGTATATCGCTTGCTGATTACGTGCAGCTTTCCCTTCAGGCGGGATTCATACAGCGGCCAGCCATCCGTCATCCATATCGCCACGTCAAAGGGTGACAGCAGGCTCATAAGACGCCCCAGCGTCGCCATAGTGCGTTCACCGAATACGTGCGCAACAACCGTCTTCCGGAGCCTGTCATACGCGTAAAACAGCCAGCGCTGGCGCGATTTAGCCCCGACATAGCCCCACTGTTCGTCCATTTCCGCGCAGACGATGACGTCACTGCCCGGCTGTATGCGCGAGGTTACCGACTGCGGCCTGAGTTTTTTAAGTGACGTAAAATCGTGTTGAGGCCAACGCCCATAATGCGGGCGGTTGCCCGGCATCCAACGCCATTCATGGCCATATCAATGATTTTCTGGTGCGTACCGGGTTGAGAAGCGGTGTAAGTGAACTGCAGTTGCCATGTTTTACGGCAGTGAGAGCAGAGATAGCGCTGATGTCCGGCGGTGCTTTTGCCGTTACGCACCACCCCGTCAGTAGCTGAACAGGAGGGACAGCTGATAGAAACAGAAGCCACTGGAGCACCTCAAAAACACCATCATAGACTAAATCAGTAAGTTGGCAGCATCACCGGAACGATAATGGAGAGTATCCACAGCAGGAGAACAGAGCGCTCTCCTGCAGTGTCAGCAAATTCAGCCCGGCTGCTGTGCCGGTTCCAGGTGTGCATTTCGTCCGGCAGCCATTCCTGTGCAGGCACCAGCGACCGCGATTGCTGCGGTCATCAGTAATGGCAATGTCCAGCCTCCGGACAACTCCTGTACTTTGCCCAGCAACAGCGGACCCATCGCCGCCATCAGATAACCGACGCTCTGCGCCATGCCTGACAGCGCGGCGGCGTCACCGGCATTTTTGGTACGTAGCCCGATGAAGGTCAGGCCCAGCATCATACTGGCACCCGAGCCGAAGCCGAGAAGAGCAGCCCACAGCATCGCCAGATTTGGCAGGTATAGGATGCCGATAAAGGACGCAGCGGTTAACAGGCTGACGCCGGCAGCGGCTGCTTTCTGATCGTTGAGGCGACGCAGCGTGGCCGCCAGAATCAGGCCGGGAATAGCTGTGGTCAGCTGAAGAATGCCGTGTACTTCACCGGCCTGGGCTGAGGAGAGTCCACTGTCCGTTAGAATGGCGGGTAGCCAGCCGACAGCAACATAAAACGGCATCGCATTCAGGCCCATAAACAAGGTGACCTGCCATGCCAGAGGCGAGCGCCAGACCGCGACGGTCGCCGCTTTTTTCTCACCCTCTCCTGGCAACTGATGCTTCATCTTTAACTGGGGCAACCATAAAAGCAACGCAAGCAGCGGTGCAATAACCAGCATGGCTAACGCGATGTTCCAGCCCCAGCTCTGCGTCAGAGGAATGACAATGGCTGAACCAATAGCACCAGCCGCGCCCATGGTGATGGAATATGCCCCCGTCACGGAAGCCACGTTGCCAGAAAAGTCACGTTTGATAAGGCCAGGCAGCAGGACATTGCCGAGGGCAATCCCGATACCTATCAATATGGTTCCGCCATAAAGCGCCCAGACACTGCCTGCGGAGCGAAGCAGGATGCCCGCTGAAATCACGGCCAAGGCACCAAAAAGGGTGCGTTCAAGACCGTACTTGTGTGAGATGGATGCGCTCAGCGGTGAAAAGGCGGCAAAGGCCAGCAAAGGCAGCGAGTTAAGCAACCCAACGGCAGTAATACTTAGCCCAAAATCATGGCGAATAGACTCTAAAACGGGTGCGATAGCGGTAAAAGGAACACGCAGGTTGATAGCTATAAAAAGGATGCCGGTCACAAGTATGATTGAAGACCACTTGTTCGTAGTGTGGGACATAAATTTTGCTTTTTCTGGTAAAAAGAAAGACTTTAAAGGACGCATGAGTTACAGAATATAGATAATCTGACAACATATAACTAAATCATGCCAGTTAATAAAAAACCGGTGACCTCACCGGATGAGTTTAATGCCGATGCTTTCAGTCAGGCTGCTATCGCGCTGCATGTATCATCGTCAGGCGAGTATGCAGGTCAGAGTCCGCACTCTCACCGTAAGGGACAACTTATTATCTCTTTGCGCGGTGCAGTGAGCTGTGAGGTTGAGGATGCGCTGTGGCTTGTTCCACCGGGACATGCTGTCTGGGTTCCGGGTAAAATTCCCCACAGTTGCCGGGTCACGAAGAATGCAGATACCTGCTTTTTGTTCATCGAACCCGGCGCGGCAGCGATGCCGGAAATCTGCTGTACCCTGGCGATGACTTCTCTGGTCCGCGAGCTTGTTCTGTATCTGGCAGAGCAGGGACAGGCTTATTCTCCTGACAGTAAAACTGCCAGGCTCGCAGCGGTGCTGCTGGAGCATATTCCGGATGTGCCGGTTGAAGCGCTCCATCTTCCCGTATCCGATCATCCTAAAATCCGGAATATGGCGGAGGCACTTTTTAATGAGCCTGATGATCGGCGAACGTTAAAGCAGTGGGCTGCACATCTGGTCACCAGCGAACGATCGCTGGCCAGGCTGATAAAAGAGGCGACAGGAATGAGCTTTGGTCGCTGGCGTCAGCAACTGCATTTGATGATTGCCCTGAGCCATCTGGCTGAAGGTCAGTCCGTGCAGCGTGTAGCCGGAACGCTGGGATATGATTCGGTCAGCGCGTTTATTACGATGTTCAGAAAAGCGCTGGGTAAATCACCGACGCAATATTTTTCGTCTCTAAACTAATGCAAAACAACACAAACCGAATTTTTATAAAGAACGTCAACGTCCGCTGTTCGCTCATTGCTGCCTGTCATTCCTGCTTAAAAAACAGGCTTAACGTAGGATATTTTCCGTTTTCCAAGCGGCCCCCAGATAGCATCACGCTCAATCCGAGGCGGGAAAAACAAGACGCATAGATTAATCAGGACCGATAACTTTGTTGACGATCCTAAGAAGACCATGAGTTTTTTTAAATTATAGTTACAACATACATAAGAATAGAGTTACATCCCTTGCAACCTGAAATACCCTCACAAATATGAATCAGAGAGCCCATCTCAACCAATAATCGAATTCCGTGCACAGCGGCAACAACTGAGCCCAGACTAACCCTGAATAGCGCCGCCGCCCCGGGCGAAGCCCGGGAGTAGTGTCGCTTTTAATGATGGATGTTGTAACTAGGTTATGAGCCGCTGTAAATAGTGCACCGGTAAGTATAGGAATACACGCTCGTAAGCGCCTCAATCGGCGCTAACTCGGAGATACGCCCCGGCAGCGGCTTCGCCTTGTCGGGACCACTCCGGCCGCGTAATTCAGCGTCTGAATAGCTTTAAGTGGATTAACGCTTTATAGGGCAAGGGTGGGGACAGGTGATCCCTTCTGCTCCTTTACCGGCTTCACCGGGCTACGGTGCCACCGAACGGAATAAATCCAGTTTAGGCTAGCGGCCGCGCCTCTATGCCGGTTCAAGGTATCTAAACCTCGACAGGTTTGATGGCGCCTTCAGAAGAACTCATTAGCAGGGGAAATATCGCGACTCATTGGTTTACCGATAATTCTAAAAAAAACCGAATTCATCGAATTCACTAATCTGAATTCATCCGCCAGTTCATCCGGGAACGGCTCTGGCAAGCAGTGCCCGCAGTCATACATGACCGACCTGATAACGTCTGGCCTTCTTCGCTCAGTAACGTTTTGTGTCCAGGACGTCAGTCTTCACAGCTGTCAAATCAACGCTATTTCATAAGGCGGCTCACGTTTTTATGTCATGAGCCGCGCTTTTCCGGCTGGAACGTTCCACCCACTCGGTCACTGTGATTTAATATGCTAAACCGGTTTAATTAAGTTTAGCTTTGGAGGGTTTTAGCATGAATGCAAAAGTTTGGGTTCTGGGCGACGCGGTGGTGGACCTGCTGCCGGAGAGCGAAGGGCGCCTGCTGCAGTGCCCTGGAGGCGCGCCGGCTAACGTGGCGGTAGGGGTTGCCCGCCTTGGCGGCAACAGCGGATTTATCGGCCGCGTCGGCGGTGACCCGTTTGGCCGCTACATGCGTCATACCCTGCAACAGGAGCAGGTCGACGTCAGCCATATGTATCTCGACGATCAGCACCGCACGTCCACTGTGGTCGTCGACCTTGACGACCAGGGGGAACGCACCTTTACCTTTATGGTACGCCCCAGCGCGGACCTGTTCCTGGTTGAAGAAGACCTGCCACAGTTTGCCGCCGGACAGTGGTTGCACGTCTGCTCCATCGCGCTCAGCGCCGAGCCCAGCCGTAGCACTACCTTCGCGGCGATGGAGAGCATCAGGTCTGCCGGCGGTCGGGTCAGCTTTGACCCTAATATTCGTCCCGATCTCTGGCAGGATCAGGCTTTGCTGCTAGCCTGCCTCGATCGCGCTTTGCACATGGCCAACGTGGTAAAGCTATCGGAAGAGGAGCTGGTCTTCATCAGCAGCAGTAATGATTTAGCATACGGAATCGCCAGCGTAACGGAGCGCTATCAGCCAGAATTGCTACTGGTGACCCGGGGCAAAGCGGGGGTGCTTGCCGCGTTTCAGCAGAAGTTTACCCATTTCAACGCCCGGCCTGTGGCCAGCGTGGACACCACCGGCGCGGGAGACGCATTTGTCGCCGGACTGCTCGCCAGCCTTGCGGCTAACGGGATGCCAACGGACATGACCGCACTGGAACCGACACTCACGCTTGCACAGACCTGCGGCGCCCTGGCCACCACAGCCAAAGGTGCGATGACCGCCTTGCCCTATCAGCGCGATCTCAACCGTCAGTTTTAATCCTTAAAGCCGCTTTGCGCGGCTCACTTTGTTGCATGCATCACATTTATTAAACCGGTTTAGCATATTTGTTTTAAGAAAAACAAAGGTCGGGCTTAACATAGCGCCTAAACCGGTTTAGCAAAAATTATAATTTTCCATTTTTACTTTTGGGATGCCAACAGCATGTACAGAAAAAGCACACTTGCGATGCTTATCGCTTTGCTAACCAGCGCTGCCTCAGCCCATGCGCAAACGGATATAAGCACCATTGAAGCCCGACTCAACGCGCTGGAAAAACGCCTGCAGGAGGCAGAAAACAGGGCGCAAACGGCGGAAAACCGCGCCGGGGCGGCGGAGAAAAAAGTTCAGCAACTCACCGCGCAGCAGCAAAAAAACCAGAACTCGACTCAGGAAGTGGCTCAGCGTACCGCCAGACTTGAGAAAAAAGCCGATGACAAAAGCGGATTTGAGTTTCACGGTTACGCCCGCTCCGGCGTGATAATGAATGATTCCGGCGCCAGCACCAAATCCGGAGCCTACATAACGCCGGCAGGTGAAACCGGCGGAGCTATCGGCCGTCTGGGAAACCAGGCCGATACCTATGTTGAAATGAATCTTGAACATAAGCAGACCCTGGATAATGGGGCCACGACCCGCTTTAAGGTGATGGTCGCCGACGGGCAAACCTCTTATAACGACTGGACTGCAAGCACCAGCGATCTGAACGTTCGTCAGGCCTTTGTCGAATTGGGTAACCTGCCGACGTTCGCTGGGCCATTTAAGGGCTCCACCCTGTGGGCCGGGAAACGTTTCGACCGCGACAATTTCGATATTCACTGGATTGACTCTGATGTCGTGTTCCTCGCCGGTACCGGTGGTGGTATCTATGACGTGAAGTGGAACGACGGCCTGCGGAGTAATTTCTCCCTGTACGGGCGTAACTTCGGCGACATTGATGATTCCAGCAACAGCGTGCAGAACTATATCCTCACCATGAATCACTTCGCAGGTCCGCTGCAGATGATGGTCAGCGGTCTGCGGGCGAAGGATAACGACGAGCGTAAAGATAGCAACGGCAATCTGGTAAAAGGCGATGCGGCAAACACCGGCGTGCATGCGCTGCTCGGCCTGCATAACGACAGTTTCTACGGCCTGCGCGACGGTAGCAGTAAAACCGCTCTGCTTTATGGTCATGGTCTGGGCGCAGAGGTTAAAGGTATCGGATCTGATGGCGCACTTCGTCCGGGAGCCGACACATGGCGCATTGCCAGTTACGGCACCACGCCGCTCAGCGAAAACTGGTCTGTTGCCCCGGCAATGCTGGCGCAACGCAGTAAAGACCGCTATGCCGATGGCGACAGCTATCAGTGGGCAACATTCAACCTGCGTCTGATTCAGGCAATCAATCAGAATTTCGCTCTCGCCTACGAAGGCAGCTACCAGTACATGGATCTTAAACCCGAAGGTTATAACGATCGTCAGGCGGTGAACGGTAGCTTCTACAAGCTCACCTTCGCCCCGACATTTAAGGTCGGCAGTATCGGTGATTTCTTCAGTCGCCCGGAGATTCGTTTCTATACCTCCTGGATGGACTGGAGCAAAAAACTGAATAATTACGCCAGCGATGACGCCCTGGGCAGTGACGGTTTTAACTCGGGCGGCGAATGGTCTTTCGGTGTGCAGATGGAAACCTGGTTCTGACGGCTTACGCCTGATGACAGGAATAGCCGGGGGTCAGAGCATCTTTGTCACCCCGGGCTCAGCTAAGACGCAGAAAAAGCGCTCCCGTGAACGCGGGACGACAACATAAAAATGTTTAAGCCTTAAGAGGGTACTATGGATTTTGAACAGATTTCCTGCTCGCTGCTTCCGCTTCTTGGAGGCAAAGAAAATATCGCCAGCGCCGCGCACTGCGCCACGCGCCTGCGCCTGGTGCTGGTCGATGATTCGCTGGCCGACCAGCAGGCCATCGGCAAAGTTGAAGGGGTGAAGGGCTGTTTTCGTAATGCCGGACAGATGCAGATTATTTTCGGCACCGGGGTGGTAAATAAGGTCTACGCTGCCTTTACTCAGGCGGCGGGTATTAGCGAATCCAGCAAATCGGAAGCCGCCGACATCGCGGCAAAAAAGCTCAATCCGTTCCAGCGCATCGCCCGCCTGCTATCAAACATCTTCGTGCCGATAATCCCTGCCATCGTCGCCTCTGGTCTGCTGATGGGCCTGCTGGGAATGGTCAAAACATACGGCTGGGTTGACCCGGGCAACGCCATCTACATCATGCTGGATATGTGCAGCTCGGCGGCATTTATCATTCTGCCGATTCTGATTGGCTTTACCGCCGCCCGCGAATTCGGCGGTAATCCTTATCTCGGCGCGACGCTTGGCGGCATTCTGACTCATCCAGCGCTGACTAACGCCTGGGGCGTGGCCGCGGGTTTCCACACCATGAACTTTTTCGGCTTCGAAATTGCCATGATCGGCTATCAGGGTACGGTGTTCCCGGTACTGCTGGCAGTATGGTTTATGAGCATCGTTGAGAAGCAGTTGCGTCGCGCAATCCCCGATGCCCTGGATTTGATCCTGACGCCGTTCCTGACGGTGATTATATCCGGTTTTATAGCCCTGTTGATTATCGGCCCGGCCGGTCGCGCACTGGGCGACGGTATCTCGTTTGTCCTCAGCACCCTGATTAGCCACGCCGGCTGGCTCGCCGGGTTACTGTTTGGCGGTCTCTATTCAGTTATCGTCATTACCGGTATTCATCACAGCTTCCATGCGGTTGAAGCCGGGTTGCTGGGCAATCCCTCCATCGGCGTCAACTTCCTGCTGCCGATTTGGGCGATGGCCAACGTCGCTCAGGGCGGAGCCTGTCTGGCGGTGTGGTTCAAAACCAAAGATGCAAAAATTAAAGCCATTACTCTGCCCTCGGCGTTTTCCGCCATGCTGGGCATCACCGAGGCGGCGATTTTTGGTATTAACCTGCGCTTTGTGAAGCCATTTATTGCGGCGCTGATTGGTGGTGCGGCGGGCGGCGCATGGGTGGTATCTGTACACGTCTACATGACCGCGGTCGGCCTGACAGCGATCCCCGGCATGGCCATCGTGCAGGCCAGTTCGCTGTTGAACTACATTATCGGGATGGTTATCGCCTTTGGCGTCGCCTTTACGGTCTCCCTGGTTTTGAAATACAAAACGGACGCTGAATAATGTCTCTTCCATCACGACTGCCTGCGATTTTGCAGGCCGTAATACAGGGCCAGCCACGTGCGCTGGCCGATAGCCACTATCCGCGCTGGCACCTTGCGCCGGTCACCGGGCTGATGAACGACCCCAACGGCTTTGTCGAATTTGCCGGACGCTATCACTTGTTTTATCAGTGGAACCCGCTCGCCTGCGATCATACGTTTAAGTGCTGGGCGCACTGGAGCTCCCCCGATCTGCTGCACTGGCAGCATGAGCCCATTGCGCTGATGCCGGACGAAGAGTATGACCGTAACGGCTGCTACTCCGGCAGCGCGGTGGATAACAACGGTACGCTTACCCTGTGCTATACCGGCAACGTGAAGTTTGCCGACGGAGGGCGAACCGCCTGGCAATGCCTGGCAAGGGAAAGCGCCGACGGCACCTTCCGCAAAATCGGCCCGGTCCTGCCGCTGCCGGAGGGCTACACCGGCCACGTGCGCGACCCAAAAGTCTGGCGACACGAAGACCTGTGGTACATGGTGCTGGGTGCGCAGGATCGGCAAAAGCGCGGCAAGGTGCTGCTGTTCAGCTCTGCGGATCTCCATCAGTGGACGAGTATGAGTGAAATCGCCGGCCACGGCATCAATGGCCTCGACGACGTCGGCTATATGTGGGAGTGTCCGGATCTTTTTCCTCTCGGCGACCAGCATATTCTAATCTGCTGTCCGCAGGGGATTGCCCGCGAGGAAAAGTGTTACCTGAACACCTACCCGGCAGTATGGATGGCGGGCGAGTTTGATTACGCTAGTGGCGCTTTCAGCCATGGCGAACTGCACGAACTGGACGCCGGCTTTGAGTTCTACGCCCCGCAAACCATGCTTACCAGTGATGGCCGTCGTCTGCTGGTCGGCTGGATGGGCGTGCCGGAGGGCGAAGAGATGCTTCAGCCGACCCTCATCAACGGCTGGATCCATCAGATGACCTGCCTGCGTGAGCTGGAGTTTATCAACGGTCAGCTCTATCAGCGTCCGCTACGGGAACTGAGCGCCCTGCGCGGTGAAGCGAACGGCTGGTCGGGGAACGCCCTGCCGCTGGCACCGATGGAAATCGATTTGCAAACCCGCGGGGACGATATGTTGAGCCTCGATTTTGGCGGCGTATTAACCCTTGAGTGCGATGCCAGCGGACTCCGCCTGGCCCGACGCAGTCTCGCCAGCGACGAGATGCATTATCGTTACTGGCGCGGAAACGTCCGCTCGCTGCGTGTTTTCATCGACCAGTCGAGCGTGGAGATTTTCATAAACGGCGGTGAAGGGGTGATGAGCAGCCGCTACTTCCCGGCCTGCTCCGGTCAGCTAACATTCTCCGGCATCACGCCGGACGCATTCTGCTACTGGCCGCTGCGAACTTGCATGGTAGAATAAGCGTTTTGCTTCAGGCTCATGGCGTCGTAATGAAAACCAAACGCGTAACCATTAAAGATATAGCCGAACAGGCTGGCGTCTCCAAAGCGACCGCCAGCTTGGTACTGAATGGTCGTGGCAAGGAGCTGCGCGTGGCGCAGGAAACGCGTGAGCGCGTACTGTCGATTGCCCGTAAGCATCACTATCAGCCAAGCATTCATGCCCGCTCGCTGCGCAACAACCGCAGCCACACCATCGGGCTGGTGGTGCCGGAGATCACCAACCACGGCTTTGCGGTCTTTGCCCATGAGCTGGAGATGCTGTGCCGCGAGGCGGGCGTCCAGCTGTTGATCTCTTGTACTGATGAAAACCCCGGTCAGGAGAGCGTGGTGGTCAATAATATGATTGCCCGCCAGGTCGACGGGATGATCGTCGCTTCCTGTATGCACAACGATGCCGACTATCTCAAACTCAGCCAACAGCTGCCAGTGGTGCTGTTTGACCGGTGCCCCAATGAAAGCGCGCTGCCGCTGGTAATGACCGATTCGATTACCCCAACGGCGGAACTGATTTCCCGCATCGCGCCTCAGCATAGCGATGAGTTCTGGTTTTTAGGCGGTCAGGCGCGTCTGTCGCCCTCCCGCGATCGTCTGACCGGGTTCACGCAGGGTTTGGCTCAGGCGGGTATTGCCCTGCGCCCGGAATGGGTGATCAACGGCAATTACCATCCCAGCTCCGGCTATGAGATGTTTGCCGCACTCTGCGCGCGCCTTGGGCGGCCGCCTAAGGCGCTATTCACCGCCGCCTGCGGGCTGCTCGAAGGGGTTCTGCGCTATATGAGCCAGCACCATTTACTCGACTCCGATATTCATCTGACGAGCTTTGACGATCACTATCTTTATGATTCGCTGTCGCTGCGTATCGACACTGTCCAGCAGGATAATCGCCAGCTGGCCTGGCACTGCTACGATCTGATAAGCCAGCTGATCGAGGGCGATACGCCCGAAACGCTACAACGCTACCTGCCCGCAACGCTGCAGTTTCGGCATCAGTAATAACTGAGTATTTTTGAATAGCGACGCTGGATGCCGATTGGTCTGAACGGCCCGGCGATCGCCGGGCATACCATTGGCGCCGGCATCGTGCTGGTAACGACCATATTAGGGCGTTTGAGCAGTTGCCTGGCCTCACGCAGGGAGACTGGATTAACTGACCGCTGACAAAATGCCTGACAATGACAGTCCGTTTTGTGCCAGAAGCGAACATAACATATAACTAAATGAGTCAGTCCTCAGAAAACTGGTTTACGTTACAAAGTATTTAGCGCTTACCATTAAGCATACGGTTGCTGCCATTGCCTGACATGTTCGATTAGGGCGCGTAGTTTTGGCGCTATATTCCGGCGTTGAGGAAAGTACAGATAAAAGCCAGGAAAATGGGGAAGAAAATCATCAAGCATTGAAACAAGTTGACCATTTTCAATATACGGCCTGAATGTTTCCTCAGGGGCAAATGTTATACCTCCACCGGCAAGAGCCAGCCTCAGCATGAGACGCAGGTCATTAGTTGTTATTCGCGGTTCTACCGCCACGTCGAAAGCTCTCCCGTTCTCCTCAAATTCCCAGCGATAAGGAGCAACATCCGGGGAAGGACGCCAGCCGATACACTGATGATGTACAAGCTCACGCGGATGAAGAGGGGCGCTACAAGCAGTGAGATAGGATGGGGACGCAACCACCATTTCACGTTGCTTTTCTGTAAGCGGGACGGCAATCATATCCTTCTCGATCACATCTCCGAGCCTTACGCCAGCATCATAACCAGCGGCCACAATATCAAATTCCTCATCTATCACGACAATATCGATCGTCACGGCTGGATTAGCAGCCGCAAACGAGGCGATCAGCGGACCTGAAAGAAACTCTTCAGCTATGGAGGTCACCGCGATCCTCAGAAGTCCACGTGGCGTGCTGTCGGATGCAATATCTTCGAACGCAGCGTCAATGCTGGATAAAGATAATGACAGGGATGTACGCAGTCGTTCTCCCGCTTCAGTCAGGTTTACTGAACGTGTTGTCCGCATTACCAGCATTGTGCCGAAAGTATCCTCAAGCCGCCGTATTCCCTGACTAACCGCCGAGCGCGTAACCCCCAGCCGGGCTGCGGCTATGGTGAAATTACGCTCTTCAGCAACCGCGATAAAAACAGGTAAAAGATTGAGATCAATTTTCATTGTTTAATTCTGCTAATCACTGAGTCCAGTAAAAGCAGGATACTGGAACTAATCATAAAGGTCTATCATCTCTCTGAACTCAACTGAAGGAGCACATCATGGATAAAGTTATATTAATTACCGGCGCGTCAAGTGGCATTGGGGAAGGCATTGCCAGAGAGCTTGGAAAAGCAGGTGCGAGAGTGCTATTAGGGGCGCGCAGACTGGATCGTATCGAAGCCATTGCAGCAGAAATCCGCAGCGCCGGCGGTATGGCTGAAGCGCGTGAGCTGGATGTCACAAACAGACTGTCCATGGCTCATTTCGTGCAGTCAGCGCTTGATAACTGGGGGCGTGTTGACGTTCTGATTAACAATGCGGGCATCATGCCACTTTCACCGCTTGCGGCCGGCAAACAGGATGAATGGGAACGTACGATTGACGTTAACATCAAGGGCGTGCTGTGGGGAATTGGGGCTGTGCTTCCAGTGATGGAAGCTCAGGGTTCTGGCCAGATAATTAACCTTTGACGACGGTTTATCCGGTCTTCATGACCGTCCCCGCACACCCCGTCATTCCCCGAACCGTTCATCAGACGACATCGCTGACCTGTTGCGCATGGCCCATTCCCGTCACGAACGCTGGGGGCCCGCAAGATCAAACGCTGGCTGGAAGACCACCCGGCTTTCCCTATGCCTGATGCACTGCCCCGATGAACGGCGTGAGACCGTGCAGCAGCAGCTGGTCGGGGTGTTTGAACGCTACGGCCTGCCGGACCGGATGACCATGGACAACGGCGAACCCTGGGGCGACACCACCGGCACCTGGACGGCGCTCGAGCTGTGGCTGATGCGCCTGGGGATCCGGGTGAGCCACTCAAGGCCTTATCACCCGCAGACCCAGGGCAAGCTGGAGCGTTTTCACCACCGCCTGAAGGCAGAAGTCCTGCAGGGTAAGTGGTTCGCGGACAGCAGCGAGCTGCAGCGCGCCTTCGACCACTGGCGGACAGCCTATAACCTCGAACAGCCCCATGAGGGGCTGGATATGACGGTTCCGGCCTCGCGCTACCAGCCATCCGCGCGGTAGTACAACAGCCACACAACGCCATCGGAATACGACGGGGGTGTGATGGTCAGGAAGGTGGATATCAGCGGGAAGCTGAGCGTGAAGGGTGTCAGTCTGAGCGCAGGCAAGGCGTTCAGGGGCGAGCAGGTAGGGCTGAGGGAGACACAGGAGGACGGTTATTACGAAGTGTGGTGGTACAACACGAAAGTGTGGGTGATCGACCTGAAGAAAAAGTCGATCACCATGGGTAAAGGATGTTAAAAAGTGTTCACCATGTCCCCGGACCGTACACCGATGAGGATAAGGGGTAGGTGCTATGGCCTGGTTACAGTTTAAGCATAGCACCGGTTTCGAAGCGGGTATAAAAAAGCCTGTCCGGACGGATGGGCTCAAAACGCACTTCCCAGGTTCTGAAACAGGTGCCGGGTGCCTCCCGGTGGCTCGTTACCGGTTATACGAGCCGCAAGCATATTTACATACATCAACCGGATTGTCCCGCCGCACAGGGGGATCCACCACAGTTAAATCTAGTCAGGCTCAAAGCGAAACGCCAGTTCCCGTGTCTGTCAAAGAGGTGGCGACAGCGGACCCTGTAATACCTCAGCCTCACCGTCATCGCAGATATCGAAACCCCGCGTCAGATACCATATCCCCCTGACGATCCGCCCCGTTTGCAGGTCTTCCGTTTCGCCATCGGTGTAGTAAGCTACCTGAACCCTGCCGTTGTGCCGTATCCAGTAGAAACCTTCTTGCATAAGTCCTGCCTTATCTGAATGCTGATAGCCACATAACACATCCTTAATAATATAGGGTATTTTCTGATGAAAGCGGGGAGCAGGATCACACCGCGTGATACCGGCCGGAAGTTGCAACTGGCGTACGTGGAGCGGCAACAACAGGCCCCACTGCCAGTCAGGCCATGAACCGGTGTTGTCATGGCGGTTCACCCGGTCCGGGTTGTATGGAGCATAAGCGGAGGACAGTGGGGTTTCCCGGCACGCACTGGATCCTTGCAAGAACACGCCATATCATCCCGGGCTTACCGGTGTAGTGCTGTCCGGACAGCGCAGGAGAGAGCCCGTAATACATGGCTGCTGTTATAACCCCTTTATCAGAACAGTCAGATAACCGTGACTGACGCAGGATAAAAGGTACCTGGCGTTACTGTTGTGATTGAGGTGCCGGTAATAAATTGACCGGATTTCATTATGTTTGCCCTCTGACAAAAGGTTCTGCAGTTCCGCGTGCCGTGCCGCATGGTAAGCCACCCACCGGACATGCCCGGACAGGTTATGTTCACGATCGACGCGGGATTCTATCTGGCTCATGACAGCTGTCAGTTCGTTATCAGATGCAGCAGAGATAAGCGCTCCCGCAGCCCCATGATGCGCCAGCAGTTTCAGGCAACTGCTCCGCAGAAAACTGACTTCCTTCAGTTGGCCCGGAACGCCATTATCATAAAGGCGTAAGCCCTCATGCCAGACACACCATGCAACGTGCTTATAAAGTGACTGCATATCCACAGACATAGGGCCTCCGGTTGCGCCTATCAAAAGCAATATATAAGCCATCCAGCCGGGAAAATCCGTACTACGTAAGCCTGAAAAAGCCCCGAGGCGCCCGGTGATATCAGGCAAAATATTATCTTCCGCTTATTTTGGGTAAAGACATCTTCCTGTATTTATGAACATTTACAGAGAAAGCGTTATATATCCTATATGGAAGCGGAGCCTGAGGTGAAAATTTGTGACTCAGGGAGTCATTTTCTGTATGACTGTACGTTATCCTGTCAAAGTAATTTTGATATAATATATATTATTTAGGGCTGTAACTATTAAAAACCATACTGATATTTAGTCTTACGTCCGGATAAAACAGGAGAAAAATATGCTCTCCATACTTGTGTTTATCGGGGACAATGCGCCGCGACGTTTAGAGATAACCGAATTCAGATCACGTATAAGCTATTTGTGCCCTGACAATGTGGCACGGGAAATACCCGTAAAAGTGATATTCGGCACTTTTTTAGATTGTAAAGGTCACGCCGTGATGGTGGCTGCCGACAGGCTGGTCCCACGCGATGAAATAGCCAGGGCGCACAGGCGTTTCATCACTTGGCCGGATTTAACGAAGCAGGTTGATCAGGGTCCGACATGGACCGGGGCACACCCTCAGAATAAGGCATTTCGCAAGGCAGCTCTGAAAGAGTCCTGCTCATAAAAGTCGACGATGAGGGCCACTTTTTTGCGGGCGGATACGGCCATATCGGGTTGCCCTGGCTCACGCGACGCACGCAAAGTAATCAGCAAGTGACCTCTCCGAAATTACCCAGAAAGAAGGCTGATGCCGATAAAACAGACTGAAACCAGGCGTTATTCAGTTGAGTGCATATCCAGCATAGGATAGATTCTTACGTAGCGTTTCTGGCGTGCATTTTCGGGTGGTTTGTTACTGTTTTTAACGAGGACATGTCAGAAACGCGCTGAGCGCGTCTGAGCGTTGCATCGAACAGTTGAACTCACAGCACAGAGCAGCCAGCAACAACGCTTTCTGACTGCTATGAGCGAGGCGCGGAAGTCTGTGACAATGTCTGCACCTCACTTTATAGCAGACCGTCCAGCTGTGAACGCAGGATCATTATTGCCCTGCCTTTACCCTGTGTATGGTTTGCCGGGTGGTATTAAATTCACGCAATGGCGCTGATACTGATCCCGGAGTTAACCCGGGCAGGTTACTGGCCGGCTGAATATGCCGACAGAAATCAGGCCGTTACCCGGCAATGGCTGACGGGAAGTGATGCGTACTGGAAATGGCACACGGCTTACAATCGACATTCGGTGGCAGAAACGGCAATGTACCGTGTCAAACAGCTGTTTGGCGGGCATCTTACGTTTCGGGATTATGATGCGCAGGCTGGAGAGGCTATGGCCATGATCCGTGCCTTAAACAAAATGACGTGTGCAGGCATGCCAGAAAGTGTACAGATTGCCTGAGGAAGTCAGCCACGAGGAGCGCTTTTATCTAAATCCGATTTATTCAACAAAGCCCCGCGCATGCCGTCAGGGGGAGGTTCTGGAGCTGTCGCTCTGCGATGTCGGGGTAGTGCACGACATTGATACGCTGGCGGATCTGGCGGCGGCGGAGCAAATCCTGGCACAAGCCTGAACAGCGATTATCATTATAGGTATCGTAGAAGCGATTCAGCTTATTCTTAAGGTCATTAGGCATCACTCCTTTTCTTTTGTTAGAATCGGGCTGTGACAAAATTCATCCATCCAGGGCGAAATGAACACACAATGGAATAAATGAGCTTATGAGTGAGAATGAAACCCCAATAAAAAAGTCTGAAAACCATATTAACAAGCCGGTGTTTTTCACCTCGGCGTTGTTAATATTTCTTCTTGTCGCCTTTGCCGCGGCTTTCCCCGATCTGGCCGATAAAAACTTCAAACTTCTGCAGAATCAAATCTTCACCAACGCCAGCTGGTTTTACATTCTGGCCGTAGCGCTGATCCTCCTGAGCGTGACGTTCCTCGGGCTGTCGCGCTACGGCGATATTAAACTTGGGCCCGACCACGCCCAACCTGATTTCAGCTATCACTCCTGGTTCGCAATGCTGTTTTCCGCCGGGATGGGGATCGGCCTAATGTTCTTCGGGGTGGCAGAACCGGTGATGCATTACCTCTCTCCGCCGGTTGGTACCCCGGAAACGGTCGAAGCCGCCAAGCAGGCCATGCGCCTGACCTTCTTCCACTGGGGACTCCATGCATGGGCGATTTACGCGATAGTGGCGTTGATACTGGCCTTCTTTAGCTATCGTCACGGCTTGCCACTGACTCTGCGTTCGGCGCTGTATCCGATTATCGGGGATCGCATTTACGGACCGATTGGCCATGCGGTCGATATCTTTGCGGTTATCGGCACCGTGTTTGGCGTGGCCACCTCCCTCGGTTATGGCGTGCTGCAGGTTAACGCCGGGCTTAATCATCTCTTCGGCGTGCCAATTAGTGAAACGGTGCAGGTGATCCTGATCGTGGTCATCACTGGCCTGGCAACGATTTCGGTGGTGTCGGGACTGGATAAGGGCATTCGTATTCTGTCCGAGATCAACCTGAGCCTGGCGCTGCTGCTGCTGGTGCTGGTGCTGTTGCTGGGACCTACGGTTCTGCTGTTGAAATCGTTCGTTGAGAACACTGGCGGTTATCTGTCCGAAATGGTCAGTAAAACCTTTAATTTGTATGCCTACGAGCCTAAATCGAGCAACTGGCTAGGTGGCTGGACGCTGCTGTACTGGGGCTGGTGGCTCTCCTGGTCGCCGTTTGTCGGCATGTTTATCGCCCGCGTCTCGCGCGGCAGAACCATCCGCGAATTTGTGACCGGCGTGCTCTTCGTCCCGGCGGGTTTCACCCTGTTATGGATGACCGTCTTCGGAAACAGCGCGATTTATCTGATCATGCAGAAAGGGGCGACGGACCTCGCCAATACCGTCCAGCAGGATGTGGCCCTGGCGCTGTTTAATTTCCTTGAGCACTTCCCGTTCTCAAGCATTTTGTCGTTCATCGCCATGGCGATGGTCATCGTATTTTTTGTCACCTCGGCAGATTCCGGAGCGATGGTGGTGGATACCCTGGCCTCCGGGGGCTCCAGCAATACGCCCGTCTGGCAGCGTATTTTCTGGGCTGCACTGATGGGGCTGGTCGCCATTGCGTTGCTGATTGCGGGCGGCCTTAGCGCCTTGCAGACGGTGACCATTGCCAGCGCCCTGCCGTTCTCGGTGATTTTGTTGATATCGATATACGGATTGCTGAAAGCATTGCGACGGGACATCACCAAGCGCGACAGCCAGAATATGACCACCATTGCACCTACCGCTGCGCGTAATCCTATTCCGTGGCAGCGCAGACTGCGCAATATCGCCCATCTGCCAAAACGTTCGTTGGTTAAACGTTTTATGGATGATGTCATTCAGCCTGCCATGACAATGGTTCAGGATGAGTTGAACAAACAGAGCACCGTAAGCCATATCAACAACAGTGGCGAAGACCGTATTCGCTTCGAAGTGGATTTAGGCAATGAGCTTAACTTCATCTACGAAGTCAGACTCCGCGGTTATGTTGCTCCTACCTTTGCGATCTCCGGGCTGGATAATGAGGAGCAGCAGGCAGAACAGCATAAATACTATCGGGCTGAAATCTACCTGAAAGAAGGCGGTCAGGATTACGATGTGATGGGCTGGAATCAGGAACAGATTATCAACGATATTCTCGACCAGTATGAAAAGCATCTTCACTTCTTACATTTGGTTCGCTAATACAAAAACACCGCCTTTCGGCGGTGTTTTTCTTTATTCTGCCGGGATCTCCTCCAGGCGGGTATATAGGGGGCCGCTTGGAAAACGGAAAACATCCTACATTAAGCCTGTTTTTTAAGCAGGCATGACAGGCAGCTTTGAGCTGGATTTCAACTGATGGACGCAACACACTTACTGAACCGTTCTGCGAGTGATTCACTCCCAAGCGGTGCCGTAATGCCCATTTCTCATGAGAATGCATATAGGTAGACATTAATAACCGTTGCGTTAGCTTTCCCCATAACCACTTGGCAACTGTTAAAACCAATCCCGAGGGGGGAGAAATAGACATGCATAAACCCTAAAGTTATTATATATTTTTCTATATATATCAATAATTTCCTGGAACTTAAACACTCATCTTTAATGATGCTTTAGATCGTTGCCAGTAGGTAAAAAACGTCACAGCCAGGGATGGCGAAGGCATCAAGGTTGATCCTGTCGACTAAATCATTTGACAAGATTGAGCCTATCGCGGGCATCTCGAAGACGCTGTTCTCCGCGACGATCGTACTGTTGGGTGGTCGTAACGCTGGCGTGACCCATCGCATCTTTAACCGTAATTAAGTCCTCACCGTTATCCAGCATGGCAGTTGCGAAGGTCCTGCGCAGGTCATGTGGCGAGCACTTACCGATCCCGGCCTGCCCCTGACGCACCTGCAGGATATGGTACACCGCCTGGTCGGTGAGCCGGTTCAGTGTCACATCCCCGAAGCGGCGGATCCGCGTGAACAGCGGCCCCGGGGTTTCGCCCCGGACCTCATCGATCCAGATCTGCAGCCGCTGCCAGGCCCCGGCCGGGACGTAGGCCAGACGCTCCTTGTTCCCCTTCCCCAGCACCCGTAGCGCCCGATTGTGCGTGACAACGTCACGTAAATCTAGGCCCACGGCCTCGGACCGCCGCAGGCCACATCCCAGGATAACCGCCAGCATCGCCGCGTCCCTCGGCCCGAGGCAGCTGCGATCGGCCTCACACACGGCAAACAACGCGCGGATCTCCTCCGGCGGCAGGGCCCGACCGCTTGGCAGCCGGCTGCCACGCAGGTTCGGTACCGCCCGGATGTGCTGGAAGCTCTCAACGTCCATCAGGCGGAGCATCCAGGCTTCCTTCGCTACGCCCTTAAGAGCCGACAGATAGGTGTTAATAGTTGCCATCCCCCGGCCAGTATCGCGCAGTAACTCGGTGATTACCATGACGTGATACCGGCGAATGCTGCCCCAGTTGCAGGTGTCAGCGCTACCGGCACCAAGCATTTTGGCGACAATCCCGAGGAACGAAGCCATGGTCTGCCGGCTACGTTGGGAATTAAGGGACAATAGGTAAGCCCGGGCCGGATTTACCGGAACGTTATTGCCGGACAGCGCCGGCAGAAATGTCTCATCCAGCGGGATCGCTGCTGCCAGAAGATTACGTTCCTGTTCGTCATCAGGCATCAGGCTCATGTCAGGCTCCGGTCCGGCCGGAAAACGTCCGGCGCGCTGTGCGAAAACTCAGGGGAAATGGTCCCGTGAAGCGTACCGCAGAAAGACTACTTTTTCAAAGGTACATTTTAATAAGTAGACTTGAAGCACTTGTTCTTAGCTGTACGATTACAACATGCTTTTGATAAGCCAATAGCTTTATCTAAAAGCAATGCAAAAATGGAAGAGGATGATTCTACAATAAGCATCATTAAACTTATTGTGGGATTGATTAGCTTTTACCATTCTGATTTTTATGTTGGCACATATTAAATAATAAATAGTTAATCGAGTTTATCGAACTTCGATTCAAAAAAACGTTATGTCATTTATTCAAGAAATTGGTGAGAAAATAGGGCGCATATAAATAGGCGACTCTTGGCAACCCTCCTCGCATGTCTGGCATATGCTCATAGCAAAGTGCATAACAGGCGGTTAATGGGCTTATGCATTATCGATGGTTTTAGAGCATGTATCGATTGCAGTTTACAGTCTAGGCATTCCATACTGAAACACGGAGAAATGATATATATGGAGATATCTAACAGTAACTGGTTAGATTAAGTAAAATACTTACACTGAATCGCCACGGATAATCTAGACACTTCCTAGCCGTTGATAATACTGGTTTTCATATTCTGTCGGTGACATCTGATCGCTGGAACCATGCCGACGCTTACTGTTATAAAACATTTCGATGTAATCAAAAATATCGCTGCGGGCTTCTTCCCGCGTTCCGTAGATCTTTTTCTTTATCCGTTCACGTTTCAACAACTGGAAAAAGCTTTCTGCAACCGCATTATCATGGCAGTTACCGCGACGGCTCATGCTGCCCTCCAGGCCGTGTGATTTCAGGAACGACTGCCACTCATGGCTTGTGTACTGACTGCCCTGATCCGAATGAACCAGCACCTGTTTTTGGGGATTACGCCGCCATACAGCCATCAGCAGTGCGTTCAGGACAATGTCCTTTGTCATCCGGGATTGCATGGACCAGCCGATAATTTTGCGTGAGAACAGATCAACAACCACGGCAAGATACAGCCAGCCTTCGTGGGTCCTGATGTAGGTTATGTCCGTTACCCAACGCTCATCCGGAGCATCCGGATTGAACTGTCGCTGGAGCCTGTTGGGCGACACGATACTGGCCTCGCCTTTACGTGCCCGCGGGCTCCGGTATCCGACCTGAGCCTTTATCCCGACACGTTTCATCAGTCGCCAGACTCTGTTCACTCCGCACTGTTGCCCGCTGTCCCGCAGATCCAGATGGATTTTGCGATAACCATAGACGCATCCCGATTCCAGCCAGAACTGTTTAATCTGCCCTGTCAGCCTCAGGTCTGCCTGATGGCGTTGTGAATGCGGCTGCTGAAGCCAGGCGTAAAAACCACTGGGATGAACATCCAGCACCCGACAGAGCAGGCGAACAGGCCAGCAACAGGTGTTGTCACGGATAAAGGCGTACCTCAGTCGGACAGCTTTGCGAAGTACGCCGCGGCTTTTTTTAATATGTCCCGTTCGTCGGTAACCCGCTTCAGCTCTTTCTGGAGACGGCGGATCTCGGCCTGAGCATCTGACTCTTCTTTATTAGTGGAAGAATCTGCACCGTACTTCTTTATCCAGGCGTAAAGGCTGTGGGTGGTGATATCGAGACGTGTTGCAACGCTGGCAACAGAATAACCGCGATCAACAACCTGTTTGACTGCTTCAGTTTTAAACTCTTCGGGATAACGCTTACCGCTCATGGGCACCTCTCTTTAAGCCATCTTAAATGACTCTGAGGTGTCTGTTAAACCCGTGGCGATTCGAAATCCATTATATATGGACTATGAACCGTGATTAATGAGCGGAAAACTATCAAAGATGGACTGTGGACCGTAATTGATGGATGGAAAGTTATTAGTGAATGGGTACTAGAGCATAACCTGAACTTCCTTCTGCATATCATTATCTGCCTCATTGCTAATCATTATGAACGCCCTTGTTAACTTGAGACACATGCTAAGTATCAGTCCAATAATTATAAATTACAGTTCATCTACTACTGTTTCCCTCATAGAAGGCAGCTTGTAAAATCTCCTCGTATTCCTGTTGTTTCCGGGCAGGCTGTTACTGATATTCGGCGAGGTTACATGCAGTGTTAAAGGTATACTTCAAAGGTATTCTGACTATAATTCACTGAGAATGCTCTAATATTTTGAGCATTCCCCCACATTACAGGTTAGTTGGCAGTATGGTTGCCGCACAATCTCGCAGAACGTATTGCGAGCTCCAGTTCGTCGGGCTTTGCGCCATCCTGCATGATCTGAATCGGCGTTTTTGTCACGTCTTCACTGAGTTGAATCGGCGTTTTCAGCACACCGAGACGAAGCATTGGATGCGTGTCTTCATCAAACGCGCTCATGACTTCTTTAAACCCGGGCACCAGGCCTTTATCGGTAAACTGGAAGGCCGGGAAGATATAATCGGTGTTTTGTTTAAACGCAATGAGCTGATTCTTTTTTACTTGGACATTTACTGCTTGGCGGGTGATGCCCAGCTTATCGGCCACGTCGTTAACCTTAAGGGTGCCACCAAGCTCCTGGAGGCTCTTGTAAAAAGCCTCCAGATTTTCGCGGCGACGGCGTACTTTACGCATCTCTTGTTCTGAAGCACGCGTCTTTTGTTCCATCTGAATGGAGCAGAGCAGTTGCATCAGTGAACCATCATCCAGCGTGATTGCGTCCAATGCTTGGTTTTTATCTTCAAACTCAGGCATCAGTGAGACCGCGATGTTATTAATCCTTTTCAGAAGACTTAGTTGAAAATCAGCCAGCGTCACTTTTGCGCTCAGCTCTAGTTCTGTTGTGGTATGTTTGTTCATAAGTTACCTCAGTTTGACATTTATTCTATTTTGCGTTTTTGTAATGGTCAAACTTCTGGTGATAAACCCGCAGACTCATTTATATTTAGAATCAATTACGTAATAAATGCTAGGGGCCACTTTCTGCGGCGGTTTTGAATTGCTCTATAAGTAATTTGTCCGTCAAGGTTAAGAGGTTTTTTACAGATGCCTGCAGCTCAGACAAAAAAATATGTCTGTCCGACTTGGATGTATGGGTAAATTAATAATAAATATCAATGCATTAGGACTAAAAGGACATTGCTCACCCTGAGGATGGCTTTAACCAAAAAGAAAAGTGTCCGTCTAACTTAATATTTTGATGTAACTTGTTGAATAAATACTATTTTATTATTAATTTCGTAGGAAAAACTTCCCGTTTCTATCACACGAAGAAAAGTGTCCGTCTAACTTGCAAGTTAAACTCATAATCCTTAGTCAACAAAAAATACAGAATTTGTATGCGGTACGTCCGATAGGGCAGAGTCGTTCGATCCAATCGACATCCTGGCTGACCTGCCCCCACGATTAGATACAACACTCAGTTAGTAACGTCGGAATCTTCATTCTCAGAATGACCCTTTCTCCAGCCCGCTGCAAATTCAGACGGTGTCTGATAATTCAGCGTGGAGTGCGGGCGGCATTCGTTATAATCCTGCCGCCAGTCATTAATAATTTTCCTGGCATGAACGATATCGCTGAACCAGTGCTCATTCAAACATTCATCGCGAAATCGTCAGTTAAAGCTCTCAATAAATCCGTTCTGCGTTGGCTTGCCCGGCTGGATTAAGCGCAACTCAACACCATGCTCAAAGGCCCATTGATCCAGTGCACGGCAAGTGAACTCCGGCCCCTGGTCAGTTCTTATCGTCGCCGGATAGCCTCGAAACAGTGCAATGCTGTCCAGAATACGCGTGACCTGAACGCCTGAAATCCCAAAGGCAACAGTGACCGTCAGGCATTCCTTTGTGAAATCATCGACGCAGGTAAGACACTTGATCCTGCGACCGGTGGAAAGTGCGTCCATGACGAAATCCATCGACCAGGTCAGATTGGGCGCCGCCGGACGGAGCAGCGGCAGACGTTCTGTTGCCAGCCCTTTACGACGTCTTCTGCGTTTTACACCCAGGCCACTGAGGTGATAAAGCCGGTACACGCGCTTATGATTAACATGAAGCCCTTCACGGCGCAGCAACTGCCAAATAGGGGTCCGCTTGGAAAACGGAAAATATCCTACGCTAAGCCTGTTTTTTGTACAGACCACTATCCACTGAGCGTAATGAACGGTATTTACCCTGCCCCAGCTTAAGGTTTGTCCGCCAGACGTAATCCCCACTCAGATTGATGTGCTCCCATCCCAGAGGGGACAAATGAGAAATCAGTTGCTCATTAATTGGGATCCCTTTTCGTCTCAGGGAATCTATGGCTCTTTCTATATATACCGTATTCCACAGGGAGATCGCCGCAGTCAGCAATGTCAGACCACTGGCCCGGTAGCTCTGATTCTCCAGCCCCCGATCTCTGATCTCACCCAACCGGTGCATAAAGACCGCTCGTGCAAGCGCATTGCGGGCCTCACCTTTATTCAGCCCAGCCTGTACGCGTCGGCGCAGTGATGGATCGCGAAACCAGTCCAGCATAAACAGTGCCCGTTCGATGCGTCCGATTTCCCTCAATGCCTTTGCAAGGCCATTTTGTTTAGGATAACTGGCCAGTTTTTTCATCATGAGCGATGCGGTAACAGTCCCCTGTTTTATCGAGCTTGCGAGGCGAAGTACCTCATTCCAGTGCGTCTCAATGTCTTTAAGATTCAGTGGTGTTGTGGATATCACAGATTGAAGTCCCGGATAACGCTCAGCCTTTCCCTTAATAAAAAGCCGCTTGTCGTGAAGATCCCGGATCCTTGGGGCAAAAGCGAATCCGAGCAGATGCATCAGCGCGAAAACATGCTCCGTAAAACCAGCGGTATCAGTGTAATGCTCTGTAATTTCCAGATCACTTTCGTGGTATAGCAGACCGTCAAGTACGTGGGTGGAGTCGCGCACGCGACTGATCACTTTGGTGTAAAATGGGCTGTATTGATCCGAGATATGCGTGTAAATCTGCACGCCTGGTTCCTGCCCGTATTTCAGATTGACCTGACCCGCATAACGCCCGTGACTCCCCACCCGAAAGTTCTGCCCGTCAGACGAAGACGTTGTACCATCGCCCCAAAATGCAGCCAGATGCCGCTGTTTCTGAGTATTAACCAGCTCAGCCAGCGCGGCTGAATATGTTTCATCCCTGATGTACCAGGCCTGAATGCCCTCCAGTGACGATTTTGTCACTCCCGGACAGGATTCGGCCATTTTCGTCAGCCCCAGATTGATGCCATCGGCCAGGATGGTGGTCAGTAACAACTTTCTGTCTTTTGGTCTGACGTGTTTATTTTTAAGATGCGTGAAATGGCGGGTAAAACCGGTCCAGCCGTCCACTTCATCCAGAATTTCAGTAATTTTAGGTTGAGGCAGCATGCCATAAACCAAATCGGCAAAAGGGGATGCTGCTGAAGGGACACTATTATCCAGCGGGGTTATTTTCACGCCTTTATCCGATATATCAACATCAGGTAAATCACCGACCAGCGCCATCGCATTCACTTCCTCCAGGCGCGATGCCAGAAGTGTCATACGGTTCTTGATGTACTCATGGCAATCGGTCGGAATGGCAAGGGATAGCTGATTATCACGGAGTGATTTTTCAAAATCGTCAGACGGGATCAGATAATCATCGAAATTCCGGTAGCCCTGGCTTCCGATATAACACAAACCAGCGAGGCATAACGGCGAACATCCGTGAATTTTGCCAGGTCCCGGCTACTCATTTTCCTGCCTTCGCGTGCCAGTTTCAGGAGCCGGTTCTGGTGAACGGAAAGCGCAATACCGTCAGGCAGTGCCAGCGCCTCAATCGCATTTAACCGGTCGATATGTTGCAGGACATTTTTGCCATTAATTTTTCCCGGAGGCTGGAGCAGCCAGGCCAGCCGTGAGGGTTGCTCACCCTCAGATCTCAGCAGACGGTCCAGTGCCGCTTTGTGCCCTGGTTCAAGCTGCGCGGTAAGCGCAGAAAAAACCGCCCTGTCTGCAAGCGTTGCTGCTTCAGCCAGGGTCCGCTCAATGACATCAACTGAGGGGAAAATGACATTCTTATTGTGAAGCCAGGAGAGCATTTCTTCCGCAAGCAAAAAACCTTTGTCTGTCCGCATAGCGTGGGGATAAAGGTGGCGAATGCAGGTTTTTTGCAGCGCCCGGTTGAAAGGGGATAATTCCAGATAGCGGTATAGTTCAGCCAGATGCTCCCAGCGGGTGACCTCTCTTGATGCATACTCGGCCCACAAATCAGGCTGAAGTTTCAAATGAGCCGCAAGCCGGGAAACAACCCCGTCGTGAGGGGAAATATTTTTGTCGGGAGGAAACCCCGACCCTCGCAAATAACAGAGTAAAACAGCAAAGCCCAGGCGATTTGCAGGTCTGCGGTGTTTATTAATAAGAGCGAGGTCATGTTCACTCAAAAAACACATGCGCGCCAGAAGAACGTCATCATCCGGCACAACCAGCAAGCGCTCTTTTTCTTCACTGCTGAGTATTTGTCTCCGTGGCATAAATGCTTCCTCTGCATATAGTTCGTTTTGGTTATCGCTTTACACTGACCGAAACCGGTCGGTTTCGTACGCCTCGCAAACAATATGTCCGAAAGTCAGCGAAATTTGTTTCGTACATACGTTATAATTCGGACGTCCATTTCGTACGGAAAGTTTCCTATGTCACGAGTTTTTGCTTACTGCCGGGTTTCGACTCTTGAGCAAACCACCGAGAATCAGCGAAGGGAAATTGAAGCGGCGGGTTTTGCCATCAGACCCCAGCGACTGATTGAGGAACATATAAGTGGTTCGGTTGCTGCCAGCGAACGTCCCGGATTTATCCGGCTGTTTGATCGCATGGAAAATGGTGATGTGCTGATAGTCACCAAGCTGGATCGTCTTGGGCGTAATGCCATGGATATCAGAAAAACTGTTGAGCAACTGGCTTCGTCAGATATTCGTGTTCACTGCCTGGCGCTCGGAGGTGTTGATTTGACCAGCGCTGCCGGGAGAATGACGATGCAGGTGATTTCAGCTGTGGCTGAGTTTGAGAGGGATCTGCTGATTGAACGCACACATTCAGGGATTTCTCGGGCAAGATCAGCCGGGAAACGCTTCGGTCGTCCGCCCATCTTGAGCGAGGAGCAAAAAAAAATAGTGTCAGAGCGCCTTAATTCCGGGGCCAGTATCAGTGCGGTTGCCAGAGAATTTAATACCACCCGGCAAACCATACTCCGGGTAAAAGCAGGACAGCAATAATACTGAATGTGAATAAAGCCCATAACTGGCCAGGCAGTTGAAACTGTTCTTGAAGTAAACATCTGGAAAGCATGAAACATCATTCTATCCACAGGGAGCAGTGGCTATTATAATCGAATTTCGATAACGAAATTCGATTATAATAGCCAATAAAACCAGCAATCAGGATCTGACCATGAACGATACTGCCAGGAATGATCACAGCCCCTGGGCTGTCTTTCTGATTTTCTTCCGACTTGGCCTGACATCCTTCGGCGGCCCAATTGCCCATCTGGGTTACTTCCGCGATGAGTTTGTGACGCGACGGCAGTGGTTGACCGAGCGCAGCTATGCAGATTTGGTCGCTCTGTGCCAGTTCCTTCCGGGACCAGCAAGCAGTCAGGTTGGTATAGCGCTCGGGCTGTCCCGGGCCGGTTATACCGGGGCGCTGGCAGCATGGGCCGGCTTCACGCTACCGTCAGCAGTTGCACTGATCCTGTTTGCGCTGGGGATGACCAGTTACGGGGATGTGATGCCCTCTGGTGTATTGCATGGGCTGAAAGTGGTAGCCGTTGCGGTGGTCGCGCAAGCTGTATGGGGCATGGCCCGAAATCTTTGCCCGGATATACCGCGTATTACTGTCATGGCAGTGGCAACCTGCTTTGTGCTTCTTGTGCCATCGGCCTGGGGACAGGTGGGAGTAATCGTCACTGCGGCTGTCACTGGCATGTTACTGTTCAAACCTCAGCAGACGACGGTACATGATCCGCTGCCCGTTTCAATACGGCGTCGCGTCGGATTGTTCTGGCTCACGCTGTTCTTTGTGCTACTGACAGGGTTACCATTGCTGACGGCGATATTCCCAAATCCGACGCTGTTAATGGTAGAAACTTTCTACCGGACCGGATCACTGGTTTTTGGTGGCGGGCATGTCGTGCTGCCATTACTGCAGACTGAAGTCGTTCCTTCTGGCTGGGTCAGCACTGATACATTCCTGGCTGGCTACGGCGCTGCCCAGGCCGTTCCTGGACCGTTGTTCACTTTTGCAGCCTTTCTCGGGGCTTCGATGAACCAGGTGCCTTCTGGCTGGTTGGGTGGTCTGGTTTGTCTGCTGGCAATTTTCGCACCGTCCTTCCTTCTGATTGTGGGAGCATTGCCGTTCTGGGAAAGTCTGCGCCGCAATATCCGTACACAAGCAGCGTTGCAGGGTATTAATGCAGCCGTAGTTGGCCTTCTGCTGGCAGCTCTCTATCAACCAGTATGGACGAGCGCAGTTCTCGCTCCGCAAGATTTCGGCCTTGCCCTTGTGGCACTGGTCGCTCTGATGTTCTGGAAACTGCCGCCGTGGCTGGTCGTAGTGAGTTGCGGTGTTGCGGGTTGGTTGTTGAGTTTAGCACTGTGAGGTTCCGGGCGTGACCGACAAAGATCTTTACGGCGGGATGATCCGTTTGCACATCCTGCATCATGCAGCCAAAGAACCCGTCTTTGGTCTGGGCATCATTGAGGAATTGCGACACCACGGTTATCAACTCAGCCCGGGTACCCTGTATCCGATGCTGCACGGTATGGAAAAGAAGGGGTATCTCACTTCACGACATGTTCAGGCCGGTCGACGAATCCGGCGAGTATATGAAATCACCGGACAAGGGCACATAGCGCTAACGGACGCCAGAAACAGGGTGAAAGAGCTGTTCGGTGAACTTGTTGAAGGCAAATGATATGCCTATGGTTTTAGTCCGGTCTGCCGTCTTCTGAAAACGACAGACACATGTAAGATTATCCGCTGCCTGGCAGAAGGAGACTTTGTGAAAACGCTCATGGTGTGTATTTATACGATCAGAAGGCGTTATATTTTTTCCTGATTGACGCGGTACGAAAGTTCCTGATGACTCTCTTTTCGTTCGCTGTAGCGATCTGCAAGGTAGCTGGTTTGTCCCCTGAGCAGCAACGTAATTTTAAACAACTCCTCTGCGACATCTACGATACGGTCGTACCATGAGGACGGCTTCATCCTTCCGTTCTCATCAAATTCCTGCCAGGCTTTCGCCACCGAGGACTGGTTGGGAATTGTGAACATCCGCATCCAGCGGCCCAGAATGCGCATCTGGTTCACGGCATTGAAGGACTGCGAACCGCCGCAAACCTGCATCACTGCAAGTGTCTTGCCCTGCGAAGGACGAACCGCGCCTTCACTCAACGGTATCCAGTCGATCTGCGCCTTCATCACCGCGCTCATAGCCCCGTGCCGTTCCGGCGAGCTCCACACCATCCCGTCACACCATCTGACCAGCCCGCGTAGCTCGGAGACTTTAGGGTGCGTATCCGGGGCATCATCCGGCAGGGGTAAACCGGAGGGGTTAAAGAATTTCACCTCCGCGCCCATCGCCGTCAGCAGGCGACCTGCTTCCTCCGCGGCAAAGCGACTGTAGGAGCGCTCCCTTACTGAGCCATACAGGATCAGAATCCGTGGGGGCTCCTGCAGGTGCAGACGTTCGGCAATATGTTGATCAAAACAGTCAGTATTCAGGGCTGGAAATTGTTCCATTTTTCTCCTCCGGAGAGAACAGGTGATTTTAAAGTTAATATATATGATCTAACATATGTGTATTCTAAAGGGAACGGAGTGAAAAATGCTACAACCTGTTCAGCTTTTCAAAATCCTGTCGGATGAAACACGGCTAGCCATCGTCATGCTTCTCCGGGAGTCCGGAGAATTGTGCGTCTGCGATATCTGCGTTGCCACCTCCGAATCGCAGCCCAAAATTTCGCGACATATGGCTATCCTTCGCGAGGCTGATCTGGTTCTTGACCGTCGGGAAGGCAAATGGATCCACTATCGTCTGTCACCCCATATTCCGGCGTGGGCAGCAGAGACAATCACGACGACCTGGCAGTGTCTGCGCGAGGATGTACGTGAATGGCTGGACAAATCAGCCTGCACCTCCTGCTGAGGCAGGAAAACATATTTACAAAATCATATATGATGGGGTCTGAGATGCTTTTGGCAGGGAGTATATTTTTACTGACGCTGGTACTGGTGATCTGGCAACCCAGAGGCCTGAGTATTGGCTGGAGCGCGAGTATCGGGGCTGTGCTGGCGCTGGGAACCGGTGTCATCCATATCGCTGATATTCCCGTTGTCTGGAATATCGTCTGGAACGCGACAGCGGCATTTATTGCGGTCATCATCATCAGCCTGCTGCTCGATGAGTCCGGCTTCTTTGAGTGGGCCGCACTGCACGTCTCCCGCTGGGGTAACGGACGTGGCCGCCTGCTGTTCACCTGGATAGTCTTGCTCGGTGCCGCTGTTGCTGCTTTGTTCGCCAATGATGGCGCCGCGCTGATCCTGACGCCGATTGTGATTGCGATGCTGCTCGCACTGGGGTTCAGCCAGGGCACGACACTGGCCTTTGTCATGGCTGCAGGATTTATTGCAGATACGGCCAGCCTGCCACTCATTGTTTCTAACCTGGTGAATATCGTCTCGGCGGACTTCTTCGATCTGGGCTTTACGCAGTACGCCTCCGTTATGATCCCCGTGGATGCGGCAGCGATTGCGGCCACGCTGATCATGCTGCATCTCTTCTTCCGCAGGGATATTCCGGCAACGTATGACGTTTCGCTGCTGAAGACGCCTGCCAGTGTGATAAAGGATGCGGCAACGTTCAGGGCGGGCTGGATTGTCCTGTTATTGCTGCTTGTCGGTTTCTTCGTTCTGGAGCCGCTGGGGATCCCTGTCAGCGCGATAGCAGCTGCTGGCGCAGCAGTACTGTTTATCGTGGCGAAAAGAGGTCATGGCATCAACACAGGGAAAGTCCTGCGCAGTGCGCCATGGCAGATCGTGATTTTTTCGCTGGGCATGTACCTGGTGGTCTATGGCCTGCGCAATGCCGGGCTCACGGAGTATCTGTCTGGTGTACTGAACCTGCTGGCAGAAAAGGGGTTATGGGCAGCAACGTTCGGCACCGGCTTCCTGACCGCGTTCCTGTCGTCGGTGATGAACAATATGCCGACGGTGCTGATTGGCGCGCTGTCGATTGACGGGAGTACGGCGACTGGCGTCGTCAAAGAGGCAATGATTTATGCCAACGTGATTGGCTGCGATTTAGGCCCGAAAATCACCCCGATTGGCAGTCTGGCAACCCTGCTTTGGCTGCATGTGCTTGCCCGGAAAAATATAACGATCACCTGGGGTTATTACTTCCGCACCGGCATTATCATGACTCTGCCCGTGCTGTTTGTCACTCTGGCCGCGCTGGCGTTGCGGCTTTCCATCACTTTGTAAGGTAATGACTCCAACTTACTGATAGTGTTTTATGTTCAGATAATGCCCGATGACCTTGTCATGCAGCTCCACCGATTTTGAGAACGACAGTGACTTCCGTCCAAGCCTTGCCAGATGTTGTCTCAGATTCAGGTTATGTCGCTCAATGCGCTGAGTGTAACGCTTGCTGATAACGTGCAGCTTTCCCTTCAGGCGTGATTCATACAGCGGCCAGCCATCCGTCATCCATACCACGACCTCAAAGGCCGACAGCAGGCTCAGAAGACGCTCCAGTGTGGCCAGAGTGCGTTCACCGAAGACGTGCGCCACAACCGTCCTCCGTATCCTGTCATACGCGTAAAACAGCCAGCGCTGACGTGATTTAGCACCGACGTAGCCCCACTGTTCGTCCATTTCAGCGCAGACAATCACATCACTGCCCGGTTGTATGCGCCAGGTTACCGACTGCGGCCTGAGTTTTTTAAGTGACGTAAAACCGTGTTGAGGCCAACGCCCATAATGCGTGCACTGGCGCGACATCCGACGCCATTCATGGCCATATCAATGATTTTCTGGTGCGTACCGGGCTGAGAGGCGGTGTAAGTGAACTGTAGTTGCCATGTTTTACGGCAATGAGAGCAGAGATAGCGCTGATGTCCGGCAGTGCTTTTGCCGTTACGCACCACGCCTTCAGTAGCGGAGCAGGAAGGACATCTGATGGAAATGGAAGCCACGCAAGCACCTTAAAATCACCATCATACACTAAATCAGTAAGTTGGCAGCATTACCGCTCGCTCCTTGGTCTTGAGTTCAGGTCTAAATCTTGTGAGTGAAAATTAAACACTCATACGTCCACCCAGTTTTATTTACTGTGTTGTTAGCCAATATATTGGATACTATGCCCAAGTGACTCAACTCTGAATTCTGTATCTTGAAGTCACTTGGAGATATGGCAATAGTGCATTATTGAAGGAAATAGGTAATGAGTAAAAAAATGACCATGGCTGAGATTTCAAGGCAGCTTGGAATTTCAACAATGACTGTGTCGCGTTACTTTAATGGCGGTTATGTCTCGGAAGAGAACCGCCTTAAAATTGATGCCATCGTCAAAGAGAGTCATTACACGCCTAATATATTTGCTCGCTCCATTCGTAGCCAATCCAATATTATTGGTTTCATCGCGCCTCGTATTGAGTCATATACGACCAGTTTAGTGATTAAAGGGGCGCTGGCTGCTGCCAATGAATCACAAGTACGAATGCTGTTTCATGCCACAGGGTTTAACCATGAGTCAGAATGCCAAGCTGTGAGAGAGTTTAACGGCTTAAATGCATTGGGCACGATTATTATTGCGTCAAAGCACAGTGTCGAAGAGACTTTTTATCGAACCTTAGACAATGTGGTATTTATTGGCAAAAATACCCCCCACCATTGCTGTTTATATTACCCCGATCATGCAGCGATTAAAGCCCTCGTCTCCCACACCATCACTCAGTTAAAACAGCAGCAGGCACCGCTGGCTGCCGTACATTATATTTATGATGAGCGTATGCTTTCTAGCCGCACTAAGTTGATGCAAGCCACTATTACCGACACCGTCCCTGAGTTGAATTTATCACTACAAGCCCTAGCCAACTCGGAGGACAAAGCTGGCTATCAGGCCGTTCAATTACAGCCTAATCATGTCTACTTTTGTGCCACCGATAATATTGCCATTCGTTTATATCGTCGCGCCAAAGAACAGCAACTCAAGATCGGTCATAACGTATGGATTGTAGGCATGGGTGACTATGACTACAGCGATTTGTTAGTCCCGAGCCTGACGACTGTCGCTTTTAACTACTATCAAGTGGGCTACCAAGCTGTCAAAAAATTGCTCAAGCGCGATTTCAGTTCTGTTGAAGGCACATTCGACATAAAGATGAGAGAAAGCTCACAATTCCTCTGAAATTGTGTTGAGTCCAAATCGGTTCTACTTAACTATATATGTTAACGATAACACATATAGTATAACCGATGACACTCGCTCCTAATATGCACTCAAAACCACTCGCGTGGTGGAAGAAAGCAACCGCCTACCAAATTTATCCCCGTAGTTTTTATGATACAAACCAGGACGGTATTGGTGACATCAATGGCATCATTGCTAAGCTCGATTATCTTGCTGATTTGGGCATTGATTTAATATGGATTTGCCCATTCTATGCATCACCTAATGATGATAACGGGTACGATATTAGTGACTATCAAGCGATTCATCCTGACTTTGGAACCCTTGAGGATGTGGATGAACTAATCAGTGCTGCTCATAAACGTGGCATTCGCATTATTATGGATTTAGTGATCAACCACACTAGCGACGAGCACCCATGGTTCATTGAATCTCGAGATAACAAAAATAGCCCTAAGCGCGATTGGTATATTTGGCGTGATGGTTGTGAGCCTACCGCTGAAAAACCGACTTGCGACCCAAACAACTGGGAAAGTATTTTTCATGGCAGCGCATGGGAATATGATAAAAAAACTGCACAGTACTACTTGCACCTATTTTCAAAAAAACAACCTGATCTGAATTGGGAAAATCCTGAAGTTAAACAAGCACTATTTAAAATGATTTATTGGTGGTTGGAGCGTGGTATTGATGGCTTCCGTGTGGATGCAATTAGCCATATTCAGAAACAACCAGGTTTACCTTCTTTACCCAATCCAAAGGGTGAAAAGTATGTCTCTTCGTTTGATTATCATATGAATGTGGCAGGGATTGAAAAACATCTGCATGAGTTAAAAGAGCAGGCGTTTGATCCCTTTAACATAGTGACAGTTGGTGAGGCTAATGGGGTGACTGCCGACAATGCATTACTTTGGGTTGCCGAAGCGACCGAGCACGATCAAGGCGGTGTTTTCAACATGATTTTTCAGTTTGAACACATGAAGCTATGGTCGGAAGAACAAAGCAACGTGCCTTTAGATCTAGTGGAGTTCAAACGCATTTTATCGCGTTGGCAAGATGCATTAGAAGGTAAAGGCTGGAATGCGCTTTATTTAGAAAACCACGATCAAGCTCGTAGCATTGATACTTTTGCCGACCCTACCTCTAGGTATGCCAGTGCTACCGCGTTAGCGAGTTGTTATTTCTTGATGAAAGGAACTCCGTTTATTTATCAGGGCCAAGAGATTGGTATGGTAAATCATCAGTTTACTTCTCTTGATGAATTTAATGATGTGTCTGCTAGAAATTTAATTCAAAAGCTATCTCAACAAGGTCAAAGCGATGCAGACATCTTAGCCTTGTTAAATCAAGTATCTCGCGACCACAGTCGCTTGCCAATGCAATGGAATGCGCAGGATTTTGCCGGTTTTTCTGAGGTGCAACCTTGGTTCTCCGTCAATCAACAGTACGCAGATATCAATGTTGAGCAACAACAGAAAGATCCAAATTCGATTTTGAGTTTCTATAAGCAGCTGATTGCTCTGCGTAAGTCAAATGTAAGTTTAGTGGTTGGCCGCTATCAATTGCTGCTACCTAACGACCCTAATATCTATGCTTATCAACGTGTTGCACAAGATATGACATGGACCATTATTACCAATTTAAGTCCACAAGAGAGCATCGTTGATATCGACCGCATGCAATTAGGCGAGTTAATGCTTGATAATCAGAATGTCAACAATGAACACGTTCGCTCAGATTTTATAGCGACGCAAATTGCCCCACCTTATGCTGCGTATATATTTGCAAGAAAGCACTAAATTATATTTATCGCAGGGCCTTGATAAGGCTACCCTGCATTTAAACCAAGGAATCATTTATGAGTCAGTTACTATCTTTTGATTTTTGGCAACGATTTGGGAAATCCCTTATCGTTGTTATCGCGGTGATGCCAGCCGCTGGTATCATGATATCACTCGGTAAAGTTGTCGCAATGTATGCTGGTGGTATTGGTGCCATTGAAACACTAGGCGCTATTATGGAAAACATAGGCTGGGGGATCATAGTTAATCTTCACCTATTATTTGCTGTCGCTATTGGTGGATCATGGGCTAAAGAACGTGCAGGAGGAGCATTTGCCGCGCTGATCGCCTTCATCTTAATTAACCGTATCACTGGGGTTATATTAGGCGTGGATAACGCTATGCTCAGTGATCCCGAGGCGGTTGTGATGAGCCTATTTGGTTCTGAGCTACCTGTCTCTCAATTCTTCACTAATATTTTGGGTGCTCCTGCTCTAAATATGGGTGTGTTTATCGGTATTATGTCTGGCTATTTAGGTGCCAACTTATTTAACCGTTATCATGACTTCGCTCGCTTACCTCAGGCATTAGCATTTTTCAACGGTAAGCGTTTTGTACCTTTTGTTGTTATTTTCTATTCGATGATTATTGCGTTTGCTTTATCAATCGTATGGCCTTTAATTCAAGGTGCGCTTAATGATTTTGGTCAATGGATTGCAACCTCTAAAGACACTGCGCCGATCACTGCTCCTTTCTTGTATGGTACGTTAGAGCGCTTATTACTGCCATTTGGTTTACACCACACTTTAACTATTCCAATGAATTACACCGAGTTGGGTGGTACTTATGAGCTTTTAACAGGGGTGAATGCGGGGGCAAGTGTTTATGGTCAAGATCCACTATGGCTTGCTTGGGTTAGCGATTTAAATAATCTTAAATTAAGCGATCCGACAACTTACCAACATCTATTAGATACGGTGCATCCAGCACGTTTTAAAGCGGGCCAAGTTATTATCGCAGCGTCTTCATTGATTGGTATTGGACTTGCGATGTATCACTGTGTTGATAGTGATAAGCGCGCACAATACAAGCCAATGTTTTTATCTGCGTGTCTTGCTGTGTTATTAACCGGTGTGACAGAGCCTATTGAATTCATGTTTATGTTTATTGCTCCTGTTTTGTATGTTGCGCATGCGGTATTAACAGGGATTGCATTTGCGTTGGTCGATGTGATGGACCTACGTATACATGCCTTTGGTTTGATTGAGTTACTCACTCGTATACCTATGATGGTTTCAGCGGGAATCGGTGGTGATTTGGTTCGCTTCGCATTGGTTTCTATTGTTTTCTTTGGTGTTAACTATGGATTATTCCGTGTGCTCATTGTCAAATTTAAATTGCCAACACCGGGCCGTATGGGTAACTACCTCGATGAAAGTTCAGAATCCATGTCAGAAGATGAGAAGATGGACATTATTATTCAGAATTTAGGTGGCCGTGCCAATATTGTTGAGATTGATGCTTGTATGACTCGCTTGCGCATTACAGTTAATGACCCGCAGTTGGTTGCTGAATATGCATTATGGAAGCCGACAGGAGCACTTGGTGCTGTAATTAAAGAACAGGGAGTACAAGTTATTTATGGTCCAGGAGTGGATGTCATTAAATCTAGATTAGTTGAGAAGTTTTCAGCACAACCTGCGTAATTCATTCTCTACCCTAGATAAAATAACCTCGAGAAACGCAGCCTTGAGCTGCGTTTAACTCGCTACAATGAATAAGTGAATAATAAATGAAGTTAATGACGCTAAATACCCATAGTTGGCAAGAAGAGAAACAACTAGAAAAGTTGGATGTGGTAGCGCAAGCCATTATCGAGCAAGGGTGCGATGTCGTTGCATTACAGGAAGTGAATCAACATCAAAATAGCCCGGCTGTTGATGCCAATATATTAACTAATCACACCGTGCTCGCTGATAACTATGGATATTTATTACAGAAAAAACTCATGGAATACGGCTATCACTACCAACTTACATGGGATTTCGTTCATCAAAGTTATGACGTATATCAAGAGGGACTGGCATTCTTGACGCGACTGCCGATTGTCGAGCATGAGGTCATTGACCTAAGTGATAACTATGATGTGAACTTTTGGAAACATAGGCGAGCAGTGCGTATTAAGGTCACTTCTCAACGAGGTGATTTCAATCTTTATAATTGTCATTGCGGCTGGTGGAGTGACTCAGAGAGCTCATTTGAGGACCAGTTCAACAGAATAAAGGCAACATTATCAACAGAGTTGAGCTTTCTATTAGGCGATTTCAACAACCCAAGCCATATACGCAATGAAGGTTATGATTATGTATTACAGTGCGGTTTGATAGATTGTTATGAAATAGCAGAAATAAAAGACTCCGGAACTACTGTAATTAAAAATATTGACGGTTGGGAACAAAATAGCCAAGCGCTACGCATTGATTTGGTTCTTAGTAATCAACCGATGGTGGTAAAGCAGCATCAGGTGATTTTTAATAACGATTTTTATCCGGTTGTATCGGATCACTTTGGGGTTCTGGTGGAAGTAGACATTATTTAATGTTTATTCATAGACTAAACCGGTAATGACTCCAACTTACTGATAGTGTTTTATGTTCAGATAATGCCCGATGACCTTGTCATGCAGCTCCACCGATTTTGAGAACGACAGTGACTTCCGTCCCAGCCTTGCCAGATGTTGTCTCAGATTCAGGTTATGTCGCTCAATGCGCTGAGTGTAACGCTTGCTGATAACGTGCAGCTTTCCCTTCAGGCGTGATTCATACAGCGGCCAGCCATCCGTCATCCATACCAGGGGTCGTCTCAGAATTCGGAAAATAAAGCACGCTAAGGCGTAGTCACCCCGTGACTCCCCCGCGCCGATGCAGCGAGCTTCGTTCCGTCTTGCAGTGACGCAATCAGCGGGCAGGAAACGTTCCCTTTCCGCGCATGGCAGGCGCACACCAGTTCAGACGGCACTGTTGCAAAGTTAGCGATGAGGCAGCCTTTTGTCTTATTCAAAGGCCTTACATTTCAAAAACTCTGCTTACCAGGCGCATTTCGCCCAGGGGATCACCATAATAAAATGCTGAGGCCTGGCCTTTGCGTAGTGCACGCATCACCTCAATACCTTTGATGGTGGCGTAAGCCGTCTTCATGGATTTAAATCCCAGCGTGGCGCCGATTATCCGTTTCAGTTTGCCATGATCGCATTCAATCACGTTGTTCCGGTACTTAATCTGTCGGTGTTCAACGTCAGACGGGCACCGGCCTTCGCGTTTGAGCAGAGCAAGCGCGCGACCATAGGCGGGCGCTTTATCCGTGTTGATGAATCGCGGGATCTGCCACTTCTTCACGTTGTTGAGGATTTTACCCAGAAACCGGTATGCAGCTTTGCTGTTACGACGGGAGGAGAGATAAAAATCGACAGTGCGGCCCCGGCTGTCGACGGCCCGGTACAGATACGCCCAGCGGCCATTGACCTTCACGTAGGTTTCATCCATGTGCCACGGGCAAAGATCGGAAGGGTTACGCCAGTACCAGCGCAGCCGTTTTTCCATTTCAGGCGCATAACGCTGAACCCAGCGGTAAATCGTGGAGTGATCGACATTCACTCCGCGTTCAGCCAGCATCTCCTGCAGCTCACGGTAACTGATGCCGTATTTGCAGTACCAGCGTACGGCCCACAGAATGATGTCACGCTGAAAATGCCGGCCTTTGAATGGGTTCATGTGCAGCTCCATCAGCAAAAGGGGATGATAAGTTTATCACCACCGACTATTTGCAACAGTGCCAAAACAACCTTCATGCCGCATATGCAAACGTTCACAGAGTTTTTGAGAGGCCAGATTGTAAACTTCTACCCAGGCATACAAACGCCTGGCATCTTTTACTTTAAATAAATAATCAAATAGTGCAGCAACTGACTCGCTCGCATATCCCTGACGTTCATAACGTTGATTAAAATGCCAGCCCACTGACCATGTATTGCTGTCTGGCTCGTCGCTATTGTCCGCAAAAAAATGTCCGATTAACGTATCAGTTTCTTTTAGACAAACGGCAAACTGCGCTGGGTCCGTGGCTCGTTTAGCCACGTCGCTCTCCGCCTCGGCTAGCGAATGTAACTTTTCATCATTAAAGCAAGGAGCACGTGGTGAAGAGAGGTAATCGAAAAGTGCTGCCGCATCCTCTGCCTTAAAAGGGCGAATGATTAACCTTTGAGTGACAATGATGTTCATAATGTCCTTGATAATGTTATGCCTGCCAGTTCAGCAAGAAACCTGCTTTAAACTGGCCGGGACACAGGGCAGAGATTAGCCGTTCCGGCTATTCCCAGGTCTGCCTTTTCGCATGCCAGTAAATCGGGTGATCGCCACGAAAAATACCGGAACAAAGAAAATGGCCAGTAGCGTTCCGCTAATCATCCCGCCGAATACACCGGTGCCAATCGCATGCTGCGTGCTGTCGCTGGCTCCACTGGCGAGCATCAGCGGAACAACACCTAATGTGAAAGCCAGAGAAGTCATGAGTATTGGCCGCAAGCGCTGCTTTGCTGCCATCAATGTCGCATCAATAAGGCTCTTTCCTTCATTCATCAATTGTCTCGCGAACTCGATAATCAAAATCGCATTCTTGGCGGAAAGTCCAATCAGGGTTATCAGGCCCACTTTGAAAAAGACGTCATTCGTCATATTCGTAACGGATACGGCGAGCACAGCGCCAAGCAGCCCCAGAGGAACAACGAGTATGACCGCGAAGGGAACGGACCAGCTTTCGTAAAGCGCAGCCAGCACCATGAATACCACCAGTACCGAGAGGGCACTGTTGCAAATAGTCGGTGGTGATAAACTTATCATCCCCTTTTGCTGATGGAGCTGCACATGAACCCATTCAAAGGCCGGCATTTTCAGCGTGACATCATTCTGTGGGCCGTACGCTGGTACTGCAAATACGGCATCAGTTACCGTGAGCTGCAGGAGATGCTGGCTGAACGCGGAGTGAATGTCGATCACTCCACGATTTACCGCTGGGTTCAGCGTTATGCGCCTGAAATGGAAAAACGGCTGCGCTGGTACTGGCGTAACCCTTCCGATCTTTGCCCGTGGCACATGGATGAAACCTACGTGAAGGTCAATGGCCGCTGGGCGTATCTGTACCGGGCCGTCGACAGCCGGGGCCGCACTGTCGATTTTTATCTCTCCTCCCGTCGTAACAGCAAAGCTGCATACCGGTTTCTGGGTAAAATCCTCAACAACGTGAAGAAGTGGCAGATCCCGCGATTCATCAACACGGATAAAGCGCCCGCCTATGGTCGCGCGCTTGCTCTGCTCAAACGCGAAGGCCGGTGCCCGTCTGACGTTGAACACCGACAGATTAAGTACCGGAACAACGTGATTGAATGCGATCATGGCAAACTGAAACGGATAATCGGCGCCACGCTGGGATTTAAATCCATGAAGACGGCTTACGCCACCATCAAAGGTATTGAGGTGATGCGTGCACTACGCAAAGGCCAGGCCTCAGCATTTTATTATGGTGATCCCCTGGGCGAAATGCGCCTGGTAAGCAGAGTTTTTGAAATGTAAGGCCTTTGAATAAGACAAAAGGCTGCCTCATCGCTAACTTTGCAACAGTGCCGTTGTTTTAAAGAGTTTGTCGCCTTTGAAAACGAGGATGGTAAGGCAAGATAGGGGTCGCCTCAGAAAACGGAAAATAAAGCACGCTAAGCCCTTACTTACCCAGATGTTTGACTGTTCGTGGCACTTTCACCATGGCAATTGCAATTGCCCAACCCTTGCAAAATGCCGCACGCCTCTACAGATCGAGAGCCAGAACACTTCTCGCGCAAATCAACCAAGTGCCGTTTTAACTGCAACAGCGCGGACACACGCATTTCCACCTGTTGAATATGGGCCTCCAGCAGCGTGTTGACCTCCCCACAGTCCTGCATCGGGTTGTCTCGCAGACCCAGCAATGCGCGAATCTCGCTCAACGTCATGTCGAGCGAACGGCAATGACGGATGAATTGCAAGCGCTCAATGTGCGCCTCACCGTACAGCCGGAAGTTGCCACCGCTTCGCGCTGGCTTCGGCAGTAGCCCTTCCTTCTCGTAGTAGCGGATGGTCACGACCTCGCACCCAGAGCGCTTGGCGAGGTCGCCAATTCTGATTTCCATGCATCAATCTCCAATTATCACTTGACTCTATAGTGACTATAGAGATTTTAATGGAGGCTGAATAGAAGATTTTCAGGAGTTACTCATGAGCGAATGCGCTTCAAAGGGGTGTGGCTGCACGACTGAGCCGATCATCCAACCCACGGCACCGGCCCCGCTGGCAACCGGATCGGCTCAAGCGGTGTACCGCATCGAGAACATGGATTGCCCGACCGAAGAGGCGCTGATCCGAAGCAAACTGGCCGGTCTGGCGGGGGTGGCGGGTCTTGAATTCAACCTGATGCAACGTACCTTGGCCGTGCGACACGAATTGCCTTCGTTGTCTCCCGTCGAGCAGGCGCTGAAGGCCATCGGCATGCAAGCTGTGCGCATGGATCAGGCGTCGGCCGAGCAGACGACCAAGCTGTCCATTGCCAAGATGGATTGCCCGACCGAAGAGACGTTGATCCGCAACAAGCTCGGCACCGTGGCCGGTGTTGCTGATCTCGATTTCAACCTGATGCAGCGCACGCTGTCGGTACGCCATGCGAACCAGGTTCTGCCAGACGTGCTCGTGGCACTGCAAGCGCTTGGATTCGAGGCGCAGGTCGTGGACACGGCAGAGGTCGCATCTCCATCCGCCGCCCCTGTGACCACGCCGACCAACTGGTGGCCGCTGGGCATCTCCTTGGTCACTGCATCGGCGGCCGAGGCGGTCTACTGGCTCCACAACGGCAATCACTGGTCGGTTGTCGTTCTGGCGCTTGTCGCGGTCTTCACGGGTGGCCTCTCCACCTACAAGAAGGGGTGGATTGCGCTCAAGAACCGTAATCTCAACATGAACGCCCTCATGTCGATTGCGGTCACGGGTGCCATGTTGATCGGCCACTGGCCCGAAGCGGCAATGGTGATGGTACTGTTCGCGCTGGCCGAGGTAATCGAAGCCAAATCGCTGGATCGCGCTCGTAACGCTATCCGTGGCCTGCTCGACCTGACCCCGGAACAGGCCACGGTACAGCAGGCTGACGGCACATGGCGCGAGGTGGGCGCCAAGCAAATCACCATCGGCGCCCGCGTCCGGGTCAAACCAGGTGAGCGCATCGCCCTTGATGGTGAGGTGCTGGAAGGCCGCTCTGCCGTCAACCAAGCCCCGATCACGGGTGAAAGCCTCCCGGTCGAAAAATCCCCCGGTGATTCGGTGTTCGCTGGCACGATCAACGAATCCGGCTCGTTCGAGTACCGCGTCACCGCCTTGGCCAACAACTCCACTTTGGCCCGGATCATTCACGCGGTAGAGGCTGCGCAAGGTAGTCGTGCGCCGACTCAGCGTTTTGTCGATCAGTTCGCCCGCTGGTACACCCCCGTTGTATTCGGCGTTGCCATCGCCGTCGCGTTGTTGCCGCCGCTGTTCATGGGTGCGGCATGGCTCGACTGGATCTACCGTGCATTGGTTCTGCTGGTGGTCGCCTGCCCGTGCGCACTGGTGATCTCTACACCGGTCAGCATCGTCAGCGGCCTGGCCGCCGCCGCCCGCCACGGCATTCTCATCAAAGGTGGCGTCTATCTGGAAGAAGGCCGCAAGCTGCGCTGGCTGGCTCTGGACAAGACCGGCACGATCACGCACGGCAAGCCCGCACAGACCGACTTTGTCACATGGGGCAATGCACTCGCCTCGGACAGCCGCAGCATCGCTGCCAGTCTGGCGGCCCGCTCGGACCATCCTGTATCCAAGGCGGTGGCACAGGCCGCGCAGACGGACGGGGTTGCCTTGCTCGACGTGGCCGAATTCAACGCGCTGCCCGGTCGGGGTGTGCAAGGCCAAATCAACGGTGCGACCTACCATCTGGGCAACCACCGGATGCTCGAAGAGCTGGGGCAGTGCACACCAGAGCTGGAGCAGCGCATCGCTGCGCTGGAAACCGCTGGCAAGACCGTCGTGATGTTGGTAGGCGCAAAGGCGGTACATGCCTTATTCGCCGTAGCGGACACCATCAAGGACAGCAGCAGGACCGCCATCGCCGAGCTGCACGCACTGGGCATCAACACCATGATGCTGACCGGCGACAACCCCCATACGGCACAGGCCATTGCCGCACAAGCCGGAATCGACCGTGCGCAAGGCAACCTACTCCCAGATGACAAATTGCGCGAAGTGGAGCAACTGGCCCGAAGCGGCAAGGTTGGCATGGTCGGTGATGGCATCAACGATGCCCCGGCCTTGGCGCGTGCGGACATCGGCTTTGCAATGGGAGCGGCTGGCACAGATACCGCAATCGAGACCGCCGACGTGGCCCTGATGGACGACAACCTGCGCAAGATTCCGACCTTCGTGCGCCTGTCGCGTGCGACGGCGCAGGTGCTGATGCAAAACATTGTGCTGGCCCTTGGCATCAAGGCAGTATTTCTGGTGCTGACCTTCACGGGTCAAGCGACCATGTGGATGGCGGTGTTTGCTGATATGGGGGCCAGCTTGCTCGTCGTTGGCAATGGCTTGAGGCTGTTGCGCAAATGAGCTGGAAATTCTTTCTCTACGACTGGGGTGGTCTGAACATCGCGTTGTTCCAAGCCATCAACATGAGCACACCTGCAGCGCTGGAACCGCTGGCATCGTTCTTCAACCTTGTGATAGGCAACTACTGGACTGCACCACTGATGCTCTTGGCGATGTGGGGATGGTCAAAGTCGGCACCTGACCCAACGCGGGCCGATGCCATCCGGTACAGACTCAGAGTCTTTAGCGTGGCCTTTGCGTTGGCATTTCTCGTCGCCACCATCTTGAAGCTATGGATCGACTTTCCACGCCCGCCTGCCGTTTTTGGCGACATGGTGCGCGTTATCGGGGGCATCGAACGACACTACAGCCTGCCCAGCGGGCATGCCACCTATGCCGCGCTGGTGGTCGGCGCGCTCTGGCCTTTGATAGGCCGTCGTGGCCGCATCGGCTTGGTGTTGTACGCCGCATTGGTCGGTTGGTCACGCATCGCAGCCGGAATGCACTTTCCTGCCGATGTGCTGGCGGGGTGGGTACTTGGATTGAGTTGCACGGCGCTCGCCGGGTGGCTGATGCCGCTGGCCGTCCCTGTGTGGCAATCGGCTCGCCGCACATCGACTTGGGTCTGGTTCGCAGTGGCCGCCAGTGCTGTCATGACCGATCAGCTCGCAAAGTTCGCCATCACCCGCACGTTTGCCTACGGTGAACAGGTCGAAGTCACGCCCTTCTTCAACTTCGTCCATGTCCTGAATCCCGGCGCGGCATTCAGCTTTCTGGCGAACGCTGGCGGCTGGCAACGTTACTTTTTCATCACGCTGGGCCTGGTCGTTTCTGCTTGGCTGGGACGCATGCTGTGCCAGCAATTGCCCCGTCTCGAAGCGATGGGATACAGCCTGATCCTCGGCGGTGCGCTGGGCAATGTCGCGGATCGTGTGCTGCGTGGACAGGTTGTTGATTTCCTTGACTTCCATTGGCGACTTGCGCACTGGCCCGCCTTCAACCTCGCTGATGTGGCGATAACTATCGGAGCGCTCTGCCTGTTCTTGACGGTTGTACCGAAAAGCAGTAAAGGCACAGAGGCCGAGGTGTCCGGTTAAGCTATACCCTAACTTGATGTCAGGCAGGGCCGCGCCGCTTCGTCAGAATAGAGTCTGCTTTCCCATTTTTTGACACATGCCCGCGAAGGTTATAGATTTCAGCCTGACAGAAATGGGCTTTGAGGCACAACGGAACAGAAAGTGCACTTAAGCCGCCTTCAACCAAGGAGACATCGTGCAGGGGCACCGCATCGGCTACGTCCGGGTCAGCAGCTTTGACCAGAACCCGGAACGCCAGCTGGAACAAACCCAGGTGAGCAAGGTGTTCACCGACAAGGCATCGGGCAAGGACACCCAGCGCCCCCAGCTCGAAGCGCTGCTGAGCTTCGTCCGCGAAGGCGATACAGTGGTGGTGCACAGCATGGATCGGCTGGCCCGCAACCTCGATGACCTGCGTCGCTTGGTACAGAAGCTGACTCAGCGCGGCGTGCGCATCGAGTTCCTGAAGGAGGGCCTGGTGTTCACTGGCGAGGACTCGCCGATGGCCAACCTGATGCTGTCGGTGATGGGGGCCTTCGCTGAGTTCGAGCGCGCCCTGATCCGCGAGCGGCAGCGTGAGGGCATCGCCTTGGCCAAGCAGCGTGGCGCGTACCGGGGCCGCAAGAAAGCCCTGTCCGATGAGCAGGCTGCTACCCTGCGGCAGCGAGCGACGGCCGGCGAGCCCAAGGCGCAGCTTGCCCGCGAGTTCAACATCAGCCGGGAAACCCTCTACCAGTACCTCCGCACGGACGACTGACACATGCCGCGTCGCTTGATCCTCTCGGCCACGGAGCGGGACACCCTGCTTGCGCTGCCGGAAAGCCAGGATGACCTGATCCGCTACTACACCTTCAACGACTCCGACCTGTCGCTGATCCGCCAGCGACGCGGCGACGCCAACCGCCTCGGCTTCGCCGTGCAGCTCTGCCTGCTGCGCTACCCCGGTTACGCGCTGGGAACCGACAGCGAGCTGCCCGAGCCGGTCATCCTGTGGGTGGCGAAGCAAGTCCAGGCCGAGCCGGCGAGCTGGGCAAAGTACGGCGAGCGCGACGTGACCCGTCGCGAGCATGCCCAGGAACTGCGCACCTACCTGCAACTGGCCCCGTTCGGCCTGTCCGACTTCCGCGCCCTGGTGCGCGAGCTAACCGAGCTGGCCCAGCAGACCGACAAAGGCTTGCTGCTGGCCGGTCAGGCCCTGGAGAGCCTACGGCAGAAACGACGCATCCTGCCGGCGCTGAGCGTGATTGACCGGGCCTGCTCGGAAGCCATTGCGCGAGCCAATCGGCGGGTCTACCGCGCCCTGGTCGAACCACTCACGGACTCGCATCGGGCCAAGCTGGACGAGCTGTTGAAGCTCAAGGCCGGCAGCAGCATCACCTGGTTGACCTGGCTGCGCCAGGCACCGCTGAAACCCAACTCTCGGCACATGCTGGAACACATCGAGCGGCTGAAGACATTTCAGTTGGTGGACTTGCCCGAAGGCCTGGGCCGGCACATCCACCAGAACCGCCTGCTCAAGCTGGCCCGCGAGGGTGGGCAGATGACGCCCAAAGACCTCGGTAAGTTCGAGCCGCAGCGCCGCTACGCGACCCTGGCCGCCGTGGTGCTGGAGAGCACCGCGACCGTGATCGATGAGCTGGTCGATCTGCATGACCGCATCCTGGTCAAGCTGTTCAGCGGCGCGAAGCACAAGCATCAGCAGCAGTTCCAGAAGCAGGGCAAGGCGATCAACGACAAGGTGCGCCTGTACTCCAGGATCGGCCAGGCGCTGCTGGAAGCGAAGGAAAGCGGCAGCGACCCCTATGCCGCCATCGAGGCGGTGATTCCCTGGGACGAGTTCACCGAGAGCGTCAGCGAGGCCGAGCTGCTGGCCCGGCCGGAAGGCTTCGACCACCTGCACCTGGTCGGCGAGAACTTCGCCACCCTGCGCCGTTACACGCCGGCCTTGCTGGAGGTGCTGGAACTGCGCGCCGCGCCGGCCGCGCAAGGCGTGCTGGCAGCCGTGCAGACCCTGCGTGAGATGAACGCCGACAACCTGCGCAAGGTGCCGGCCGATGCACCCACGGCCTTCATCAAGCCGCGCTGGAAGCCGCTGGTGATCACCCCGGAAGGCCTCGACCGGAAATTCTACGAAATCTGCGCCCTGTCCGAGCTGAAGAACGCCCTGCGCTCCGGCGACATCTGGGTCAAGGGCTCGCGGCAGTTCCGCGACTTCGACGACTACCTGCTGCCGGCCGAGAAGTTCGCCGCACTCAAGCGCGAGCAGGCCCTGCCCCTGGCGATCAACCCGAACAGCGACCAGTACCTGGAAGAGCGTTTGCAGCTGCTGGACGAGCAGTTGGCCACCGTCACCCGCCTGGCCAAGGACAACGAGCTGCCCGATGCCATCCTCACCGAGTCAGGGCTGAAAATCACCCCGCTGGATGCGGCGGTGCCGGATCGGGCGCAGGCGCTGATCGACCAAACCAGCCAGTTACTGCCGCGCATCAAGATCACCGAACTGCTGATGGACGTGGACGACTGGACGGGCTTCAGCCGCCACTTCACCCACTTGAAGGACGGGGCCGAGGCCAAAGACAGGACGTTGCTGCTGTCCGCAATCCTCGGTGATGCGATCAACCTCGGGCTGACCAAGATGGCCGAGTCGAGCCCCGGCCTGACCTACGCCAAGCTGTCCTGGCTGCAAGCCTGGCACATCCGCGACGAAACCTATTCGGCGGCCTTGGCCGAGCTGGTCAACCACCAGTATCGCCACGCCTTTGCCGCCCACTGGGGCGACGGCACGACCTCATCCTCCGATGGCCAGCGCTTCCGCGCGGGTGGCCGGGGCGAGAGCACCGGGCACGTCAACCCGAAGTACGGTAGCGAGCCGGGACGGCTGTTCTATACCCATATCTCCGACCAGTACGCGCCGTTCAGCACCCGCGTGGTGAATGTCGGCGTCCGCGATTCCACCTATGTGCTCGACGGCCTGCTGTACCACGAGTCCGACCTGCGGATCGAGGAGCACTACACCGACACGGCCGGCTTCACCGATCACGTCTTTGCCCTGATGCACCTGCTAGGCTTCCGCTTCGCGCCGCGCATCCGCGACCTCGGCGAAACCAAGCTGTACGTGCCGCAGGGCGTGCAAGCCTACCCGACGTTGCGCCCGCTGATCGGCGGCACCCTGAACATCAAGCACGTGCGTGCCCACTGGGACGACATCCTGCGCCTGGCCAGCTCGATCAAGCAGGGCACCGTCACCGCCTCGCTGATGCTGCGCAAGCTCGGCAGCTACCCGCGCCAGAACGGACTGGCCGTGGCCCTGCGCGAGCTGGGCCGGATCGAGCGCACGCTGTTCATCCTGGACTGGCTGCAAAGTGTTGAACTGCGCCGCCGCGTGCATGCCGGCCTGAACAAAGGTGAGGCGCGCAACTCGCTGGCCAGGGCGGTGTTCTTCAACCGCCTTGGGGAAATCAGGGATCGGAGCTTCGAGCAGCAGCGCTACCGGGCCAGCGGCCTCAACCTGGTGACGGCGGCTATCGTGCTGTGGAACACGGTGTACCTGGAACGCGCCACCCAGGGGTTGGTCGAGGCCGGCAAGCCGGTGGACGGCGAGCTGCTGCAATTCCTGTCGCCGCTGGGCTGGGAGCACATCAACCTAACCGGCGATTACGTCTGGCGGCAGAGCCGCAGACTGGAAGACGGGAAGTTTCGGCCCTTACGGATGCCCGGAAAACCTTAGCGTACGATTTTTTCCGAATTCTGCGGGCTCCCCGACTATGCTCAATACTCGTGTGCACCAAAGCGAGGTGAGCATGGCGACGGAGGCTCTGTTGCAAAGATTGGCGGCAGTCAGAGGTAGGCTGTCGCTCTGCGCCGATCAGGCGGCTGCTGCGAAATGGTGGTTGAGCATGCCCATGGCCTCCGTCAGCGCCGAGGGCCCAATGCCAAAAGCTCTCTCCACAAGGCGCACCTCGCCCCTGATGCCGGGCTGCAGGCACCAGGGGCGAGCCTGTCCTTTGCGCAGGGCTCGCATGACTTCGAATCCCTTGATCGTGGCATAGGCCGTGGGGATCGATTTGAAACCGCGCACCGGCTTGATCAGTATCTTGAGCTTTCCGTGATCGGCCTCGATCACGTTATTGAGGGCTCTGTTGCAAAGATTGGCGGCAGTCAGAGGTAGGCTGTCGCTCTGCGCCGATCAGGCGGCTGCTGCGAAATGGTGGTTGAGCATGCCCATGGCCTCCGTCAGCGCCGAGGGCCCAATGCCAAAAGCTCTCTCCACAAGGCGCACCTCGCCCCTGATGCCGGGCTGCAGGCACCAGGGGCGAGCCTGTCCTTTGCGCAGGGCTCGCATGACTTCGAATCCCTTGATCGTGGCATAGGCCGTGGGGATCGATTTGAAACCGCGCACCGGCTTGATCAGTATCTTGAGCTTTCCGTGATCGGCCTCGATCACGTTATTGAGGGCTCTGTTGCAAAGATTGGCGGCAGTCAGAGGTAGGCTGTCGCTCTGCGCCGATCAGGCGGCTGCTGCGAAATGGTGGTTGAGCATGCCCATGGCCTCCGTCAGCGCCGAGGGCCCAATGCCAAAAGCTCTCTCCACAAGGCGCACCTCGCCCCTGATGCCGGGCTGCAGGCACCAGGGGCGAGCCTGTCCTTTGCGCAGGGCTCGCATGACTTCGAATCCCTTGATCGTGGCATAGGCCGTGGGGATCGATTTGAAACCGCGCACCGGCTTGATCAGTATCTTGAGCTTTCCGTGATCGGCCTCGATCACGTTATTGAGATACTTCACCTGCCGGTGGGCCGTCTCCCGGTCCAGCTTTCCTTCGCGCTTCAATTCGGTGATCGCTGCACCATAGCTCGGCGCTTTGTCGGTATTGAGCGTGGCAGGCTTTTCCCAGTGCTTCAGGCCTCGCAGGGCCTTGCCCAGGAACCGCTTCGCTGCCTTGGCGCTGCGGGTCGGCGACAGGTAGAAATCGATCGTGTCGCCCCGCTTGTCGACTGCCCGGTACAGGTAGGTCCACTTGCCCCGCACCTTGACGTAGGTTTCATCCAGGCGCCAGCTCGGATCAAAGCCACGCCGCCAGAACCAGCGCAGCCGCTTCTCCATCTCCGGGGCGTAGCACTGGACCCAGCGATAGATCGTCGTATGGTCGACCGAAATGCCGCGTTCCGCCAGCATTTCCTCAAGGTCGCGATAGCTGATCGGATAGCGACAATACCAGCGCACCGCCCACAGGATCACATCACCCTGGAAATGGCGCCACTTGAAATCCGTCATCGTTCCGTCCGTCCAATCTCCGCCAAGCATGCTCAAGCTTCACGATTTTTGCAACAGAGCCCACACGAGTATTGAGCATAGTCGAGATTGGTGCAGATCACTTCTGATATTGAACTGTCAGGAGCTGGCTGCACAACAGCCATTACGCCCAATCAACTGGTGCAGTCGTCTTCTGAAAATGACATTTGGTATCTCTCATAAACGGATGTTTTTGAGAGAACTATCTTCGGCCTTCACACGCACGAAAGGCGGCGAAGCTCCGCCGTTAATCCGTCCGCCGGAGATCTCGCCCAGGCAGGCTGAAGGCCGAGCAAGCCTGACAGGCCCGAAAAGCCCGGCACGGGCGTCGGCGGCGATGACGGCGGCGGCATTATCCAGGGTTGATGATGGAAGTGGAGGATATCGACAACCTCTCGCGCAACCAAGACATCGCGGTCGGACTGCAAGTGATCTTGAAGCCACGGGCCCGTCCCACCCCGACATGGACCTCGATGCCCGAACGGACGTTAGATTTCGAGTTCTAGGCGTTCTGCGATGAAGGTTGGATCCCAGCCGGGATTGAAAGTGTCGACGTGGGTGAATCCGAGCCGCTCGTATAGGCCACGCAGGTTCGGGTGGCAGTCGAGCCGCAGCTTGGCGCACCCCTGCGTTCGCGCGGCATGGCGGCAAGCCTCGATCAGCGCGGAGCTGACACCCCGGCCCGCATGTGTCCGTCGCACCGCGAGCTTGTGCAGATATGCGGCCTCCCCCTTGAGGGCGTCGGGCCAGAACTCGGGATCCTCGGCCGACAAGGTGCAACAGCCGACGATGCCGTCGCTGCAACTCGCGACTAGGAGCTCGGATCTCAGGACGAAGGTCTCCGCGAATGTCCGGTCGATCCGCGCGACGTCCCAGGCGGGCGTTCCCTTGGCGGACATCCACGCCGCAGCGTCGTGCATCAGCCGCACAACCTCGTCGATATCACCCGAGCAGGCGACCCGAACGTTCGGAGGCTCCTCGCTGTCCATTCGCTCCCCTGGCGCGGTATGAACCGCCGCCTCATAGTGCAGTTTGATCCTGACGAGCCCAGCATGTCTGCGCCCACCTTCGCGGAACCTGACCAGGGTCCGCTAGCGGGCGGCCGGAAGGTGAATGCTAGGCATGATCTAACCCTCGGTCTCTGGCGTCGCGACTGCGAAATTTCGCGAGGGTTTCCGAGAAGGTGATTGCGCTTCGCAGATCTCCAGGCGCGTGGGTGCGGACGTAGTCAGCGCCATTGCCGATCGCGTGAAGTTCCGCCGCAAGGCTCGCTGGACCCAGATCCTTTACAGGAAGGCCAACGGTGGCGCCCAAGAAGGATTTCCGCGACACCGAGACCAATAGCGGAAGCCCCAACGCCGACTTCAGCTTTTGAAGGTTCGACAGCACGTGCAGCGATGTTTCCGGTGCGGGGCTCAAGAAAAATCCCATCCCCGGATCGAGGATGAGCCGGTCGGCAGCGACCCCGCTCCGTCGCAAGGCGGAAACCCGCGCCTCGAAGAACCGCACAATCTCGTCGAGCGCGTCTTCGGGTCGAAGGTGACCGGTGCGGGTGGCGATGCCATCCCGCTGCGCTGAGTGCATAACCACCAGCCTGCAGTCCGCCTCAGCAATATCGGGATAGAGCGCAGGGTCAGGAAATCCTTGGATATCGTTCAGGTAACCCACGCCGCGCTTGAGCGCATAGCGCTGGGTTTCCGGTTGGAAGCTGTCGATTGAAACACGGTGCATCTGATCGGACAGGGCGTCTAAGAGCGGCGCAATACGTCTGATCTCATCGGCCGGCGATACAGGCCTCGCGTCCGGATGGCTGGCGGCCGGTCCGACATCCACGACGTCTGATCCGACTCGCAGCATTTCGATCGCCGCGGTGACAGCGCCGGCGGGGTCTAGCCGCCGGCTCTCATCGAAGAAGGAGTCCTCGGTGAGATTCAGAATGCCGAACACCGTCACCATGGCGTCGGCCTCCGCAGCGACTTCCACGATGGGGATCGGGCGAGCAAAAAGGCAGCAATTATGAGCCCCATACCTACAAAGCCCCACGCATCAAGCTTTTGCCCATGAAGCAACCAGGCAATGGCTGTAATTATGACGACGCCGAGTCCCGACCAGACTGCATAAGCAACACCGACAGGGATGGATTTCAGAACCAGAGAAAGAAAATAAAATGCGATGCCATAACCGATTATGACAACGGCGGAAGGGGCAAGCTTAGTAAAGCCCTCGCTAGATTTTAATGCGGATGTTGCGATTACTTCGCCAACTATTGCGATAACAAGAAAAAGCCAGCCTTTCATGATATATCTCCCAATTTGTGTAGGGCTTATTATGCACGCTTAAAAATAATAAAAGCAGACTTGACCTGATAGTTTGGCTGTGAGCAATTATGTGCTTAGTGCATCTAACGCTTGAGTTAAGCCGCGCCGCGAAGCGGCGTCGGCTTGAACGAATTGTTAGACATTATTTGCCGACTACCTTGGTGATCTCGCCTTTCACGTAGTGAACAAATTCTTCCAACTGATCTGCGCGGGAGGCCAAGCGATCTTCTTCTTGTCCAAGATAAGCCTGTCTAGCTTCAAGTATGACGGGCTGATACTGGGCCGGCAGGCGCTCCATTGCCCAGTCGGCAGCGACATCCTTCGGCGCGATTTTGCCGGTTACTGCGCTGTACCAAATGCGGGACAACGTAAGCACTACATTTCGCTCATCGCCAGCCCAGTCGGGCGGCGAGTTCCATAGCGTTAAGGTTTCATTTAGCGCCTCAAATAGATCCTGTTCAGGAACCGGATCAAAGAGTTCCTCCGCCGCTGGACCTACCAAGGCAACGCTATGTTCTCTTGCTTTTGTCAGCAAGATAGCCAGATCAATGTCGATCGTGGCTGGCTCGAAGATACCTGCAAGAATGTCATTGCGCTGCCATTCTCCAAATTGCAGTTCGCGCTTAGCTGGATAACGCCACGGAATGATGTCGTCGTGCACAACAATGGTGACTTCTACAGCGCGGAGAATCTCGCTCTCTCCAGGGGAAGCCGAAGTTTCCAAAAGGTCGTTGATCAAAGCTCGCCGCGTTGTTTCATCAAGCCTTACGGTCACCGTAACCAGCAAATCAATATCACTGTGTGGCTTCAGGCCGCCATCCACTGCGGAGCCGTACAAATGTACGGCCAGCAACGTCGGTTCGAGATGGCGCTCGATGACGCCAACTACCTCTGATAGTTGAGTCGATACTTCGGCGATCACCGCTTCCCTCATGATGTTTAACGCCTGGCACAGCTGCCGACAAAATTGGCGCTTGTTTTGCCGGCTTTTTGGCAAAACAAGTGACACTTTTGGCGGTCAGTTGCTGCCACTTGTTAACCCTTTTGCCAGATTTGGTAACTATAATTTATGTTAGACACGAAGTCTTGGCTAAAAACTGGCCTAAAACTACTGGGGATTTCTGGAAAATAGACATCACCTTCTGGCTCAATGTCGATTGTTGAAATATGTAAAGTATCAACTTTATCGATCAGGCTTTTGTATATTTCACCACCACCAGACACAATCACATGATCCGTTATCGTCTTCAGATGATTTAGCGCTTCATCGATAGATGGAAATACCAATACATTCTCATCACTGGAAGTGAAGCTTGAACGAGTTACAACGGCATATTTTCGGTTGGGTAAAGCCCCCATTGACTCGAAAGTCTTTCGGCCTACCAAAAGCCACTGATTATAGGTAATCGCTTTGAAGAGTAATTGTTCCCCTTTGGCACTCCATGGAATATCTGGGCCATTTCCGATAACTCCATTCTTCGAAATTGCTGCCATTAGTGATAGTTTCACGATACTTCCTTAGGGGTTAACTTTGTTTTAGGGCGACTGCCCTGCTGCGTAACATCGTTGCTGCTCCATAACATCAAACATCGACCCACGGCGTAACGCGCTTGCTGCTTGGATGCCCGAGGCATAGACTGTACAAAAAAACAGTCATAACAAGCCATGAAAACCGCCACTGCGCCGTTACCACCGCTGCGTTCGGTCAAGGTTCTGGACCAGTTGCGTGAGCGCATACGCTACTTGCATTACAGTTTACGAACCGAACAGGCTTATGTCCACTGGGTTCGTGCCTTCATCCGTTTCCACGGTGTGCGTCACCCGGCAACCTTGGGCAGCAGCGAAGTCGAGGCATTTCTGTCCTGGCTGGCGAACGAGCGCAAGGTTTCGGTCTCCACGCATCGTCAGGCATTGGCGGCCTTGCTGTTCTTCTACGGCAAGGTGCTGTGCACGGATCTGCCCTGGCTTCAGGAGATCGGAAGACCTCGGCCGTCGCGGCGCTTGCCGGTGGTGCTGACCCCGGATGAAGTGGTTCGCATCCTCGGTTTTCTGGAAGGCGAGCATCGTTTGTTCGCCCAGCTTCTGTATGGAACGGGCATGCGGATCAGTGAGGGTTTGCAACTGCGGGTCAAGGATCTGGATTTCGATCACGGCACGATCATCGTGCGGGAGGGCAAGGGCTCCAAGGATCGGGCCTTGATGTTACCCGAGAGCTTGGCACCCAGCCTGCGCGAGCAGCTGTCGCGTGCACGGGCATGGTGGCTGAAGGACCAGGCCGAGGGCCGCAGCGGCGTTGCGCTTCCCGACGCCCTTGAGCGGAAGTATCCGCGCGCCGGGCATTCCTGGCCGTGGTTCTGGGTTTTTGCGCAGCACACGCATTCGACCGATCCACGGAGCGGTGTCGTGCGTCGCCATCACATGTATGACCAGACCTTTCAGCGCGCCTTCAAACGTGCCGTAGAACAAGCAGGCATCACGAAGCCCGCCACACCGCACACCCTCCGCCACTCGTTCGCGACGGCCTTGCTCCGCAGCGGTTACGACATTCGAACCGTGCAGGATCTGCTCGGCCATTCCGACGTCTCTACGACGATGATTTACACGCATGTGCTGAAAGTTGGCGGTGCCGGAGTGCGCTCACCGCTTGATGCGCTGCCGCCCCTCACTAGTGAGAGGTAGGGCAGCGCAAGTCAATCCTGGCGGATTCACTACCCCTGCGCGAAGGCCATCGGTGCCGCATCGAACGGCCGGTTGCGGAAAGTCCTCCCTGCGTCCGCTGATGGCCGGCAGCAGCCCGTCGTTGCCTGATGGATCCAACCCCTCCGCTGCTATAGTGCAGTCGGCTTCTGACGTTCAGTGCAGCCGTCTTCTGAAAACGACACCATGTGCAAACGATGTCAGAATAGAGTTAAATTTCCTATTGATTGACATATTCCGTCAAAGGTAATAGATTTCATCCTGACACTTTTGCCTTTGGAGGCATCTTGCAAGGTCAACGCATCGGCTATGTCCGCGTCAGCAGCTTCGACCAGAACCCGGAACGGCAATTGGAGGGTGTTCAGGTGGCGCGGGTGTTCACCGACAAGGCTTCTGGCAAGGACACCCAGCGTCCCGAGCTGGAAAGGCTGCTGGCCTTCGTCCGCGAGGGCGACACCGTGGTGGTGCATAGCATGGACAGGCTGGCACGCAACCTTGATGACCTGCGCCGCATCGTCCAAGGGCTGACACAACGGGGCGTGCGCATGGAGTTCGTCAAAGAAGGGCTGAAGTTCACCGGCGAGGACTCACCGATGGCCAATCTGATGCTGTCGGTCATGGGAGCCTTCGCTGAGTTCGAGCGCGCCCTGATCCGCGAACGTCAGCGCGAGGGAATCGTGCTGGCCAAGCAGCGCGGTGCCTACCGGGGACGAAAGAAATCGCTGAACAGCGAACAAATTGCCGAGTTGAAACGGCGAGTTGCGGCAGGCGACCAAAAAACCTTGGTGGCCCGTGACTTCGGCATCAGCCGCGAAACCTTGTACCAGTACCTGCGGGAAGACTGACCATGCCACGCCGCTCAATCCTGTCCGCCACCGAGCGCGAAAGCCTGCTGGCACTGCCAGATGCCAAAGACGAACTGATACGGCACTACACGTTCAACGAAACCGACCTGTCGGTGATCCGTCAGCGTCGCGGCGCCGCGAATCGATTGGGCTTCGCTGTGCAGCTTTGCTACTTGCGATTCCCTGGCACCTTTTTGGGCGTCGATGAGCCTCCGTTTCCGCCCCTGTTGCGCATGGTGGCCGCGCAACTCAAGATGCCAGTGGAAAGTTGGAGCGAGTACGGCCAGCGCGAACAGACACGGCGGGAGCACTTGGTCGAGCTGCAAACGGTTTTTGGGTTCAAGCCCTTCACCATGAGCCACTATCGGCAAGCCGTGCATACATTGACCGAGCTGGCCTTGCAGACCGACAAAGGCATCGTGCTGGCGAGCGCACTTGTCGAGAATCTGCGGCGGCAGAGCATTATCCTGCCCGCCATGAATGCCATCGAGCGCGCAAGCGCCGAGGCCATCACCCGTGCCAACCGACGCATTTACGCGGCGCTGACCGATTCTTTGTTATCACCCCACCGTCAGCGCCTGGACGAACTTCTCAAGCGCAAGGACGGCAGTAAAGTGACGTGGCTGGCATGGCTGCGCCAGTCGCCTGCCAAACCGAACTCTCGCCACATGCTCGAACATATTGAGCGCCTGAAATCCTGGCAAGCACTTGATCTGCCCGCAGGCATCGAGCGGCAGGTTCACCAGAACCGCCTGCTCAAAATCGCTCGTGAAGGTGGCCAGATGACGCCTGCTGATCTGGCAAAGTTCGAGGTGCAACGACGCTATGCCACGCTGGTAGCGCTGGCCATCGAAGGCATGGCCACCGTCACCGATGAAATCATCGACCTTCACGATCGCATCATCGGCAAGCTGTTCAACGCGGCCAAGAACAAGCATCAGCAGCAGTTCCAGGCTTCCGGCAAGGCGATCAACGACAAGGTGCGGATGTATGGGCGCATCGGTCAAGCGTTGATTGAGGCCAAGCAAAGCGGCAGCGATCCGTTCGCCGCCATCGAGGCCGTTATGCCCTGGGACACCATCGCCGCCAGCGTCACCGAAGCGCAAACATTGGCGCGGCCTGCCGACTTTGATTTCCTGCACCACATCGGTGAAAGCTATGCCACGCTACGCCGCTACGCGCCGCAGTTCCTGGGCGTGCTCAAATTGCGGGCTGCGCCCGCCGCCAAGGGTGTGCTCGATGCCATCGACATGCTGCGCGGCATGAACAGCGACAGCGCGCGCAAGGTGCCCGCCGATGCGCCAACCGCATTCATCAAGCCGCGCTGGGCAAAGCTGGTTCTGACCGACGACGGCATCGACCGGCGTTACTACGAGTTATGCGCCCTGTCGGAGCTGAAGAACGCGCTGCGCTCCGGTGATGTCTGGGTGCAGGGTTCTCGCCAGTTCAAGGACTTCGACGAATACCTGGTGCCGGTCGAGAAGTTCGCCACTTTGAAGCTGGCCAGCGAATTGCCGCTGGCAGTGGCCACCGACTGCGACCAATACCTGCATGACCGGTTGGAATTGTTGGAGGCGCAACTCGCCACAGTCAACCGCATGGCTGCGGCCAACGACTTACCGGATGCCATCATCACCACCGCGTCAGGCCTGAAGATCACGCCGCTGGACGCGGCAGTACCAGACGCCGCGCAAGCCATGATCGACCAGACAGCTATGCTGCTGCCGCACCTCAAAATCACCGAGTTGCTGATGGAGGTCGATGAATGGACGGGCTTCACCCGCCACTTCACACACCTGAAGACCAGCGACACGGCCAAGGACAAAACCTTGCTGTTGACGACGATCCTGGCCGACGCGATCAACCTGGGTCTGACCAAAATGGCCGAGTCCTGCCCTGGCACCACCTACGCCAAGCTGTCTTGGCTGCAAGCCTGGCACATCCGCGATGAAACCTATTCGACGGCGCTGGCCGAGCTGGTGAATGCGCAGTTTCGGCAACCCTTCGCCGGCAACTGGGGTGACGGCACCACGTCATCGTCGGACGGCCAGAACTTCAGAACCGGCAGCAAAGCAGAAAGCACTGGTCATATCAACCCGAAGTATGGAAGCAGTCCAGGACGGACTTTCTACACCCATATCTCCGACCAGTACGCGCCCTTCAGTGCCAAGGTGGTCAACGTGGGCATTCGTGATTCAACTTACGTGCTTGATGGCCTGCTGTACCACGAGTCGGACTTGCGCATCGAGGAACACTACACCGACACGGCAGGCTTCACCGATCACGTGTTTGGCTTGATGCATTTGCTGGGATTTCGCTTCGCGCCGCGTATCCGTGACTTGGGCGAAACCAAGCTATTCATCCCCAAGGGCGATGCCGCCTATGACGCGCTCAAGCCGATGATTAGCAGCGACAGGCTGAACATCAAGCAAATACGCGCCCATTGGGATGAAATTCTGCGGCTGGCCACCTCCATCAAGCAAGGCACGGTAACGGCTTCGCTGATGCTGCGCAAACTCGGCAGCTACCCGCGCCAGAACGGCTTGGCCGTGGCGTTGCGCGAGCTGGGGCGCATCGAGCGCACGCTGTTCATTTTGGATTGGCTGCAAAGCGTGGAGCTGCGCCGCCGCGTCCATGCGGGGCTGAATAAGGGCGAGGCGCGCAACGCGCTGGCCAGGGCGGTCTTCTTCTACCGATTGGGTGAAATCCGCGACCGCAGTTTTGAGCAGCAGCGCTACCGGGCCAGCGGCCTCAATCTGGTGACGGCGGCCATCGTGTTGTGGAACACGGTATATCTGGAGCGTGCCACCAGTGCTTTGCGTGGCAACGGCACGGCGCTGGACGACACATTGTTGCAATATCTGTCGCCGCTGGGGTGGGAGCACATCAACCTGACCGGCGATTACCTATGGCGCAGCAGCGCCAAGGTCGGTGCGGGGAAGTTTAGGCCATTGCGACCGCTGCCACCGGCTTAGCGTGCTTTATTTTCCGTTTTCTGAGACGACCCCATTAATGGCCAGCAGATGCGGTGCCGCCGCAACTCCTGCGCCTGGCTCGCAGTAAATCCAGACCGGGCCAGCAGGGTGTCCAGTGCGGCGCCGGTATCTTCTTCATACGCAGTGGCTGAGAGCGGGAATGCCTCCGGGATTTCGCGCAGAACGTGCAGCAGGCGCACCGGCGCCGGCAGCGTCCGTAATGAGCCCTCAGGCCTCACCACAGCAAGGCGGATCTCATCCGTCAGGCCAGAGATCCCCTGCGCCTGCAGCGCGGCGTCCAGCTGTCGGTACCAGGTGTTGGTCAGGTCCGCCGGCGCGGCAACGTTCAGCGTGCCTTCCTCCGGCGCGGCGCTCATATTGATCTGCACCCGGACAGCAATACCTGCGTCATGGCAGGCCTGCAGCCAGGTGGCTACCTGCAGGGGATCGCCTTCCAGGCGCGTCACCTGTCCGGCCGCGCTCCATAGCTGCAGACAGGTGGTCCCGTCGATACGGATGACGTAGTCGCCCCGGCACGCCAGGTGCCAGCGATTGTCCAGCTCCACCGGTCGGTCGTCAGCCTCATCAGCCTGGCTGCGCGGAACCAGGGGCAATACCCGGACCGCCGTCGCGCGCTGCTCCGCCAGAACGCGCGCTTGTTCGCCAGCCAATAGCGGGGCGGCCAGCGCACGGCCTGCCTCCGTCAGTTCGACGGCCAGCTGCAGGTTCGGGGCGCGCAAGGTGAGCAGCCAGCCCGCGGCTTCCATCCGCCGGCAGGAGGCGCGCAGGTTCGGCCCGTACACCGGGGCGTCGCCACCCTGCTCCAGTACCCGCTCAATATCCCGCGTGGCGACCGGCCCTGGACGTTTCGCATCCAGTGCAGCCAGCACAATCAGCACCCGCCTCTGCAGCGGCGATGGTCGGCGCGCCTGAGTCATTGCTTATCTGTCTCTGGCCAGATGAGCTTTCTGAGGCGCTGTTGATCGGCGTCTATGAGTTCTTTTCTGTTTATGGCATTCATTGAGGCATATCCATTAATGGCCAATTCATACCACAAGCTCAGCACGGCTCCGGCCCTGGCTGACTCGCTCATATAAATCACGCCCTGGCTATCCAGATTGCATTCACGAATATGTTTTTCCGCAAACTGGGTCAGTTGTTCATAGCTGAGTGAAAACGTCTCTTCGTGATCCATCCTGCATTCTCCATTTGATAATTTTTTATTGAAGTAAAGTCATATCATGGATGATTTTTTTAAATATGACAAATATCATACTTGGTGTGATTTTATTCTCGTGTTTTAATTATCATATAGTTAGCCGGTTTCTGCCGCGCTGATCCGATTTCTGGCTAAGCCGGATCCTCCGGTTTTAAGCGAGAGGTCTTTTATGCAAATGCCGGAGATTGAAGGAGGAGGGGAAGCTGATATACTAATGTAAGAACAAATCTTACATTACAAGCTGGAGGCGATATGGCCCGTACGATGACGGTTGATGTTGGCGATGAGTTACGTGAATTTATCGATTCCCTGGTCAAGGCCGGGGATTACCGCACCCAGAGTGAGGTCATGCGCGACGCACTGCGTTTATTACGTGAGAAGCAGGCTCAATCCCGTCTGCAGGAATTACGCGATCTACTGGCCGAAGGGATTAGCAGCGGCGACGCGAAGCCATGGAACAAGGATGCTTTCCTGATGAATGTTAAAGCCAGGGCGGCAAATGAAAGAAATTGAGCTGACACCAAAAGCGGAAGAAGATCTGGAGGCTATCTGGGATTACAGTTTCAGACAATTCGGGGTTGTCCAGGCGGATGAGTATATCGGCCGGATAGCGGCAGTATTTGACGTGCTGGCAATGTACGAGATCGGAACACAGCGTGCAGAGCTTGGAGAGGATATCTTCTCGTTACCGGTTGAACAGCACATGCTTTATTTTGTGTCATCACATTCTGTGGTCACGATCATCCGTATTCTCAGCCAGTCTCAGCACTCTGCCAGGCATGATCCCTGGAGATAAACTGCTACAGTTATGCTGACTTGTCTTTTTTTAAATAAAATCAATGTGTTAGTTCGTGTAATCTATCTTATGTTAAATTTAGTCCGTCGTTCATTTAGTTCATAACAGGCCGCAGACTACGATTAATCATACACAGACATAATCTTTCATTTGGTTTAAAAAAACGCTCCCGGACGGGAGCGTAAGCCAGTGACTTCGGCGTCAAATGAGGGTCTAACAAGTGGAGCTGCGGGTTAATTCTGGGTGATCTGGCTGCGATGCTTTTCAGCCTGCTGCTGATGAATAACGGAAGATTGACCATTATTCGCCTTCTCATGCACAACAGCGGCTTTCTCATGCTCGTTCATTTCGGAAAATGATTTTGCTGTTTCGTTAGAAGCTGCTGGCTTGGATTTCATCATTTTTTTATGCATTTCAGCCATGTCCTGATGGGCAGCAGAATTGCCGTTTTGCATCATTTCATGGGACATTGCGGCCTGATCGTGACCGCTCATATCCATCATTTTCATGCTCTCCCCCTGAACTGCACTTTTTTCAGCGGATGATTGCATCTGATGGGCAGGCGCCTGGGCATTATTTACCTGGTCATGCATGTTCATTGTCTCTGCAGCCCAGGCAGATGAAGCGACAGCCATCATGGCAATAAAGGATACAAGGATCTTTTTCATGGTTGGGTCTCCGGTGTTTTCATACCCGAACAATCAATGCTTATAACAGAGAAAGCATTTGATCTCAGGGCTGGTTGATCATCACGCCAGGAACCGGGCGATTGAATTATCACGCTGTCCTGATTTATGAATGATTATAAAAAACCGCCTCTGTTTATCGCGTGACTGAATGATGACATTTTTGTCACCTTCAATATTTCTTCTGAATAACGGTATTAACTTCTTAACAGACGCACACTGAACACAATTTCCCGCCCCTGCTGTTCTGCTGACAGCTCGCCGCCGTGAGCATGAATGATCGACCTTGTAATTGATAATCCCAGCCCCGCGCCTTCCGTGTTGTAGAACCTTGATGAGTCTGCGCGATAGAACCGGTCAAACAAACGTTCCAGATTAGCGGGAACCTGGCCGGACATCGTATTCGTAATCATCACGTTCACACAGTCACTGTCACGCTCAAGGTGTATCGCTGTACAGGTGTTATCGGGAGAATACTTGATTGCATTGGAAAGCAGGTTACTGAAAGCACGTCGGAGCATATCGCTGTCTCCGGCAACAACGCCCTCTCCTTCAACCGTGATTGTCTTTCCTGTTTCGTCTGCCAGGGGCTCGAACAACTCACGTAATTCATTCAGTTCGGCTGCCAGATCCACATCATGTTTATCCAGCCGCAGCAGACCATGCTCTGAACGTGCCAGAAAAAGCATGTCACTGGTCATTCGTGACAACCTTTTCAGTTCTTCCAGGTTAGCGAATAAAATTTCGCGGTAATGCGAAACATCCCTTTCCTTAGCCAGTGCAAACTGCGTCTGCATCATCAGATTACTGACTGGTGTGCGCAGCTCATGCGCGATGTCAGACGAGAAATCTGACAGTTTCCGGAATGCCCCCTCCAGGCGATCAAACATATTATTGAACTCCTGCATGGTCTCAGAGATTTCCGGCGGAGCCAGATCGGGATTTAGACGCTGATCCAGGCTGTGTACAGTCATGGAGGAAGCCAGACTGGTCATTTCCCGTAACGGTTTCAGACCAATACGTGTGGTCAGCCAGCCCAGAAAAACAGAAATAAAGACCAGACCGATATTGAACCAGAACAGCCAGGTACTGAGTTTGTCCATAAACAGGGTGTGATACCCAGTATCCGTGGCAACCGTAATGATGACATGTTTGCTTTTACCCTGTTCCGGCGTCACGGCAACCCGCCGCGAGATACTGCGGTACACGGTGTTATTTTCTTCCGTCTGGATCATATAGTCGAGAATATCACCCGACTTATTAAGCAGGACCGCTGGAACAACAGAATTTTTGGCATAGAGTTCAACAATTTTTTCATTTTCCATGTTTTTTATAGAAATGAATAAACCATTGTGCCCTACCATCGCATCGTTTATTTTTTCTGATAATGACTTAATATCCGTTTTGTTCCGGAACGTCTCTGTTTTAAGAAACTCTTCGGTGAGCTGAAGTTTACCTGTCAGAAAATCGCGGTCCTGATTATCGAAATAGCCATTAAGGGTGCTAATCAGGATAAAACTTGATAACCACCATACCGTAAGCATCACCGCAGAAAAAATCAGGCTCAGGCGTGTGGTCAGGGAAATTTTGAACCTCACTCTTCTCTGATCTCCAGGACATATCCGGCACCGCGAACGGTATGGATCAGTTTTGGCTCAAAGTCATCATCAATTTTACTTCTCAGACGTCTCACGGCGACATCAATCACATTCGTATCACTGTCAAAATTCATGTTCCAGACCAGGGACGAGATAAGACTCCTGGGTAACACTTCTCCGGTGCGTTGCAGCAGCAACTCAAGCAGAACGTATTCTTTACCGGTGAGATGGATCTTCTTCCCCGAACGGATCACGGTCCGGTGCACCATATCAACGGTCATATCGGCGATGGTGCAGACTGTTGCGGCCTGCGAGCGTGCCCGGCGCAGCAGGGTTCTTACACGTGCAACCAGCTCCGTAAAATCAAAGGGCTTAATCAGGTAGTCATCTGCGCCAAGCTCCAGTCCTTTCACTTTGTCCCGCACGTTGTCCTTTGCGGTTAAAAACAGGACCGGTTCTTCGTGCCCGGACTCCCTCAGTGCGCTGATGATTTGCCACCCGTCGAGGAAAGGCAGCATCACGTCCAGTATTATCAAATCATACTGTCCCTTCGACGCGGCCCCGAGACCATCGCGGCCATTATTAAAGAGATCGGCCTGATAGCCTTCCTCAACCAGTCCCTGCTGCAGGTAACGACCTGTTTTTTGTTCGTCTTCAACGATTAAAATACGCTGCATGGTCAACTCGCTGATATGAAAGTAAAAATCTCACGCATGAGCTTTGGCTGTCCCCTAGCTGACCTGAGACGGAGCAAGCATTCCGAGCCACGCTACGGCGCCCAGAATGATAATCGCAACAACGAATTCTGTCAGGATGCTGTTTCGCATCAGGGCAACGCTGCGATCATAATTCCCTTCCCTGACCATAACTTCAAGCCGGGGACCCAGGTGAAACCGGTTTGCTGCAGCCAGAAGAAGCATCAGAACAAACAGAGCCGTCTTGGCAAGCAATATCCTCCCCCAGGAACTGTTGAATAAGGGAGTTAAGTTACCCTCAGCAATATACAGATAGTTGACCAGCGCACTCAGGATCAGGGCTACAACAATCACCGTTCCTGCCGTGGCAAATTTTGCCAGGGAGTCAGATATCACAATGACGCTCTGTGCATTATGCTCGTTTCTGCGCATCAGCAGGATAGCAAATGCAACCAGAGCACCTGTCCAGGCACCTGCAGCGCCGAGATGGGTCAGATCGCTCAGTAAATGGAGATAGTAATGCAGACCGTCATGCATAACGGCGTGTCCTCCCCAGGCAAGTGTAGCCAGCGCCACGCCCCCACTCATCGTCATCAGCAGGCAGGACAATACTCTCTTATTAGTGTAAAGGAACAAAGCACCGAGTGTGGTAAACAGGGCACAGAGCCTGACAATCCAGCTAATACCCACATCAGTTTCTTCTATCACCATCTCGATAACATGGATGGATAATTCTCTGAGGTCAGTTACTCCACTCATGGCATTAGATACCAGGAGCATATTAATGCCAGTAAGAATGATGCCTGTAACAACAGCAAAGGTTATAAACGACCTGAAATTAGTCAGGTTATAGGTTTCATGTCTGACACCGCTTATTCCATATATCTGAAAAAATGGCAATCCAAATATTACCATCAAATCCAGATAAAGAAGAAAACGAATAACAATCATAATCAGGTCGTTCATAATATTACTTCACTGTAAAGGTGTAATTACCGGTAATAGGGTGCGTATCTGAAGAAACCGCGCGCCAGTCAACACGATAAGTGCCAGCGGGTAAAGGCTCTCGCGGAATAATGACCATCGATTTAGGGTCAGCGCCTGGCGCCACTTTTGCCGCGACCGGCATCGGAGAATGTGATGACATGCCTTTCATACCCGTCATCGTTAATTTTGCACCTGAGAATTTCACGGTCAGATTTTCCGAGAAATTAAGCTGAATCTTTTCCGGGGCCGCTACGGCTGAATCAGCCTGTGGCACAGAGCTTTTTAATTCCGGATGGGCCATAGCAGAGAAAGCAACGCCCATAACGAGGCCACCTGTAAGAATGGCTTTATTTAAAATCGACATTTTATTTACCTGTTTAGTTGAGTGTTTTATATCAGTGCGTTAAAACCAGATTCTGGCTCCCGCCAGGAATACTACCTGATGGTCTTTCTCACCTTCTCTTTTCGCCATATCGGATGTTTTCCCGTAAAGTTGATTCCAGGAAACGCCTATATAGGGTGCAAACTCACGGCGTATTTCATAGCGCAGCCGGAGCCCCAGCTCTGTGTCAGTCAGTCCCCTGCCGCGACCCCGCGATTCATCATCCTGACTGTAGAAATTCACCTCATAGGATGGCTGGAGTATGAGCCGGTTAGTCAGTAAAACGTCGTATTCTCCTCCCAGACGAAGGGCTGCTTTTCCGCCATTACTGACAAAACCCGTAATTTCAGACTCAAAATTATAGAGTGCCAGCCCCTGAAAACCGACAGCAGCCCAGGTCCGGGCAGAAGCAGGTCTGAAATCCTGCCTGACACCCGCAACCAAATCCCACCATGGGCCAACCGCATGTCCCCAGAGTAACTGCGCTTCAGCCGCCTCCGTTTCCCCATTGCTTCGTTCACCTTCACTCTTTAGCCAAATCCGATCTGTGTCGCCTCCAATCCAGCTGTTAACACTCCAGCTGAAATTGTTGGTGTTATCCGACCGTTGCCATTCCAGTTGATCCAGCAGAACCAGATAATTAATCGCACTGTCGTGAATCGCATGCCCCTGTAAATTGCCGAATGCAGCCTTCCGGTCGGCATCGGTAACAGGCGGAATTGGCGTTCTGCTCTCAGTTACAATGGGCTCCATTGACGTCATCTCAGTGAAATTCTCATCTGCTGGCATCTGCATGGCAGACATGTCGTGCCCGGCGTGGGGATCTGCAGAGACGGAGCCCGCCGCAATAGAAAGCTGTGAGGTAAACAAACCGGCGACCAGAACAGGTATGGCCTTCAAATTTCTCTTCATTCGCATCATTCCTCCACCCGGACTTCACGAAACATTCCCATTTCCATGTGATAGAGCAAATGGCAGTGATACGCCCAGCGGCCAAGCGCATCTGCTGTCACTCTGTAACTGCGTTTTGTACCAGGGGGAACATCTATTGTGTGTTTACGAACCATGAAATTACCGTTTTCATCTTCCAGATCGCTCCACATACCATGCAGGTGAATGGGGTGAGTCATCATGGTATCGTTGATCAGCGTGATCCTGAGCCGCTCACCGTATTTCAGCAGCACCGGTGCGGCATCTGAAAACTTGATTCCGTTAAATGACCAGGCAAACTTTTCCATGTGGCCGGTTAAATGCAGTTCTATGGTACGGCCAGGTTCACGTCCGTCAGGATCCTCAAAGCGGCTTTTCAAATCCGCGTACGTGAGAACCTTTCTTCCGTTATTTCGAAGACCAATACCCGGATCATTTAATTTCGGAGAGACGCTCATCGCCTGCATATCAACCAGTGGGTTATCCGTTTCTGACGCAGGATGACTTTGCATACCCGGCATTCCGGCCATCCGGGAATGATCCATACCGGCCATGCTGCTGTGATCCATGGGCGCGGAGGATGTCCCGCTATCCGGAAGGTCAGCACCGTCCATAGACATCATCTCTCCGCTGTTATCCATGCCTCCCATCTGGCTGTGGTCCATTCCTGCCATATCATGTCCCATTCCCCCCATACCCATATCTTCCATGGTCAACAGAGGACGGGGATCGAGGGGGGGAACGGCAGCACTTAACCCCTCTCTCGTGGCCAGTGTCCCTCGAGCGTAACCGGTCCTGTCCATGGATTGTGCGAAGATGGTATAGGCCTCACCCTGAGGCTCCACAATGACATCATAGGTTTCGGCAACGGCAATCCTGAATTCGTCAACGGTAACCGGGTTTACATACTGGCCATCTGCAGCCACGACCGTCATTTTCAGCCCGGGGATACGGATATCGAAATAGGTCATTGCCGAGCCGTTGATAAACCGTAAGCGTATCTTTTCACCGGGACGGAACAGTCCGGTCCAGTTTTTCAGCGGGGCCTGCCCGTTCATGAGATAGGTGTAGGTGTAGCCACTGACATCCGCGAGGTCAGTCGGATTCATTTTCATTTCAGCCCACATTTTCCGATCGGCAATGGTGGCTGACAGCCCCCTGGTATTCACGTCGCGGAAAAAAGAGCCAACGGTTGGTTTATTGAAATTGTAGTAATCCGACTGTTTTTTTAATTTTTTCAGCAGGCTGTGAGGATTTTCATCGGTCCAGTCAGACAACATGACCACATGCTCACGATCGTAAGCAAACGGTTCTGGCTCCCTGGCATCGATGATAATGGCACCGTATACCCCCTCCTGTTCCTGCAGACCGGAATGGCTGTGGTACCAGTAAGTCCCGTTCTGCTTAACCTTAAAGGTGTAAACGTAGGTATCATCAGGCTCTATGCCCATAAAACTCAGCCCCGGAACACCATCCATATTGGCCGGAAGAATAATGCCGTGCCAGTGAATGGACGTCTGTTCATTAAGACGGTTTTTGACCTTCAGGGTAATGGTGTCACCTTCTTTCCAGCGAAGAACGGGCCCCGGCAGGCCTCCATTGATTGTTTTGGCCTGACGCTCACTGCCCGTGATATTGACGGCCGTTTCACCAATGGTCAGGTCAAACTGAGTACCCTGCAGGGATGCGGCAACTGGCAGGCTCAGACTGGAACGCGCATTGAAACTCCATACGCCAAGACTTCCGGCTACGCCAGAGAGGGTTAATCCCTTCAGGAAAGTTCGTCGAGACGTTTTCAACAGCATGCGCATTCCCTTATTTAAAGTATGGTTACTGACAGAATTCGAGAACCGATTTAAATTAAATTACTGGTTCATCCACTTACAATGAAATGAATCTAGCACACCTTAAGAAACAAATTCATTACAATCGTGTAATGTACATAGCTGTATTACATTTACGTCATCTTCCCCACAGGTTGATTATTTTTATATATGATCATAAGGACATCTTTTATGTACCTCAGAAGGTAATTACACATGAATATATTAATCACGACCACTGCGTTTACAGCTTTATTTTGTGGGGCAGCTTTTGCTCAGTCCAGTGATATTGCCCATGAAGCACATCGATTTGTTAATAATGCCTCAGCCGTCAGTCATGTGAATTCCTCGACGCATGAAAACTTACCGGACAGGGTTAATAAAAACAACACGCCCTCATTCTCTGAAATGAATGAACATGAAAGGGCCATTGTTGCTCATTCATTTATGAACAACAGCGCGTCCTATGCGCATCAGAAAATGATTGAGGAACATAAAAAAATGCTGTCCGGCAGTGATGCAAATTCAAAGACCTCGTCTTCTTCTTTTAACGAACTGAATGCCGGAGAAAAAGCCGCTCTCGTGCATGAGCAGGTCAATAATGCCGGTGCGGAAGCACATCAGACGCAGGCAAGAAAGCTTCGCGGGCTGTATTCGACCAGGTAACTGCAGGCGGGTTAGTGCTTAGCGTCAGGTGCGCAGCAGGGCTTTACTGACGGGTTACGTAGCAGGACATGAGCCCCATATTGCTCTGCCGTAACCTGTTTCAGTCCCGTTAATCATCACCGTCGGGCTGGTCATACAGTTCCCAGAGCTTCAGGAGCAAACGGGAAACAAGATATGTTACAAAAATGACGACCATCAACGGTGCTCCCGATTAACTGACAGATGACACGCCTCCTGAAAACCCCTAGCATACGCTGCAGTGTTCATGCTAACGGCGAATTCCAGTAAATGTATTCTACCGATGTCGTAAAAGAAAATGCCTACCTTTCAGCCACCCGCTCGGGGCTGGAATCGAACGAGATCGCTACTCTTCAGCGCTCCTTGCCTTCCCGGTTTAATCTGCGGCATTTGAAAAAAAATGAATCATTAAAACTCGTACTGCAAAAGAAAGCGGGAAAATCACGTGTCGTGGCCTATAAATTTACGTCCGGTTCATTTAATTACACGGCGTATCGTATATCAGATAAAAAGTTCTATAACCTTTCCGATACTTCCGGGAAAGGCAGTCTCGATTATCCGTTACCGGCCACAGCAAGACTCAGTTCGCCTTTCAATCCTGCAAGACTTAACCCGGTATCGGGAAAAGTGAGTCCCCATAATGGCATTGATTATTCCATGCCCATGAACACGAAAATAGTCAGCGTCATCGACGGAAAAATCACCCGGGCCGAATACAACAGTACCATGGGATATTTTGTTGAAGTAACGGGAAAAGCCGGTGTTAAAACTCGCTATCTCCACCTCAATAAAATACTCGTTACTAAAGGGGCCAGGGTTACCCGGGGAGACGCTATTGCGTTATCCGGTAACAGCGGACGTTCATCCGGTCCTCATCTGCATTACGAGCTGGTCATCAATAACAATCCTGTTAACTCACTGGCGTTCCGGACGGCGGCACCCGCTGATAACAAACTCGAACAGCATGCCTTTGCGCATGCCAGAGACTACGAACGATACCTGGACTGATAACGGGACCGCGACGCGGTCCCGTCTGCCGGATTAATTTTTTTTATCGTTTTCACTTCCGTGATGTTGATGATCTCCATGCCCCCCGTGACCGTGGAAAAGATGCATGAGCGGACAAAGCAGCAGTAACAGATATGGCCAGTAGCCTGCCACATGTGACCAGTGTTCGCGCAGGAGAGCAAATGCCGCAATCGCGGCGACAGCAATAAGCGCATAGGTTGTACTTTTCATACCGGACTCCTTCTGTTCGTAACAGCCCCTTCACTCAGTGTTATTTCCCGAGCCTGACACTTTTCAGACGCAACGCATTTGCAATGACGCTAACGGAGGAAAGGGCCATGGCCGCCGCCGCAATAACTGGCGACAGCAGTATTCCATACACAGGATAAAGCAGACCTGCAGCTACAGGCACCCCAAGAGCATTGTAGATAAACGCAAAAAACAGATTCTGCCGGATATTTTTCATGGTGATCTCTGACAGATGACGGGCCCTGTTGAGTATCATCAAATCGCCTTTGAGAAGGGTGACTCCGGCACTTTCTATTGCCACATCTGTACCCGTTCCCATGGCTATACCCACGTCAGCCGCTGCCAGCGCCGGGGCATCATTCACACCGTCTCCGGCCATCGCAACCACATGGCCAGACTCTTTCAGTCGGGTTATCACTGCTTTTTTGCCATCCGGCAGAATCCCGGCTTCAACCTCATCTATTCCCAGTTTCCGTGCGACTGCTTCAGCAGTAAGCTGGTTATCCCCGGTGAGCATAACAATGCGGATCCCCGCCTGACGCAAAGCTTTAAGCGCATCCGGCGTGGTTGCTTTCACGGGATCCGAGATAGCTATCAGGCCTGCAAGGTTCCCGTCTGTGGCCACATAGATAACGGTAGCGCCTTCCATCCGCAACGTATCCGCAACGGCCTTTTGATTATCAATAACGATACTGTTTTCCTGCATAGCCAGTTCATTACCAATAACAACCCGTTGACCTTCGACATCGCCTGAGACACCTTTCCCCGACGGGGCATTGAAATTACTGACGGCAGGTATCACGATCCCCTTTTCATGCGCGGCTCTGACAACAGCCATACCCAACGGATGCTGCGAACCTTTTTCCACTGCAGCTGTTACACGTAAAAGAGATATTTCCCCACCCGGACTGAGACTGATAATCCCTGTCACCGTAGGCGAACCTTCCGTGAGCGTGCCTGTTTTGTCGACAACCAGCGTGTCCACTTTTTCAAGACGCTCAAGGGCTTCGGCATTCTTGATTAACACCCCGGCCTGGGCGCCTTTGCCCACCCCCACCATTATCGACATCGGCGTGGCCAGTCCCAGCGCGCAGGGACAGGCAATAATCAGGACCGACACAGCCGCAATGAGACCGTGCGCCATCCTGGGCTCGGGCCCCCAGACAGACCAGATCAAGAAAGCAACAACCGCGATAAGTATCACCAGAGGAACAAACCAGCCTGAAACGCTGTCTGCCATTCTCTGGATGGGGGCACGCGAACGCTGTGCATCAGCGACCATCTGAACAATTCGTGAGAGCATCGTCTCATCACCGACTTTCTCTGCACGGATGATAAGACTACCTGTCTGATTAATCGTCCCCCCAATGACAGGGTCACCCTTCGTTTTGGTAACCGGCATAGACTCCCCGGTCACCATCGATTCATCCACGGTTGTTTTGCCTTCGATCACGATACCGTCGACCGGAATACTCTCTCCAGGTCTGATGCGGAGCTTATCGCCAGGCAGGACATCTTCCGCATTAATATCCGTTTCATGACCGTCATGATCCAGCCGTCTGGCGGTTTTGGGGGCAAGGTTCAGAAGCGCAGTAATGGCGCCTGAGGTTTGTTCCCGTGCCCGCAGCTCAAGAACCTGTCCCAGCAGAACAAGCACCGTAATAACTGCTGCGGCTTCAAAATAAACGGCCACCAGGCCATCCATGTTTCTGAACGATGCAGGAAACCAGGAGGGGAAGACGGTTGCAATGACGCTGTAAACCCAGGCTACGCCGGTCCCCATTGCAACAAGGGTAAACATATTCAGGGAGCGGTTACGTAACGACATTCCGGCCCGGGCGAAGAATGGCCAGCCACACCACAACACGACAGGGGAGGCCAGAAGCAACTGCAGCCATGTGTTGTACTGTGGCGGTACTGTATTCCTCAAGTCGGGAAACAGATGAGATCCCATTTCGAGTACCAGAACCGGAAACGCCAGCAACAACCCCAGCCAGAAGCGTCTTGTCATGTCGTGAAGTTCATCACTCGGCCCCGTGGATGCCGTAGCTACGAGCGGCTCCAGTGCCATTCCACAGACAGGACAGCTTCCGGGACCACTGCGGCGTATCTCCGGGTGCATCGGACATGTCCACACACCTTCAGAATTCTCTTTTTCCGCCTGGTTGTGAGGCTGTTTTATCTGATCAGGGCTGACTTCGTGATGATCGTGGTGATGGTGATGGGAATGTTCACTGGCATCTTCGGTAAAATAATGATCGGGATGGGCTTTAAATTTGCTCTCACAGCTGGCGGAGCAGAAATAAAGCTGATGGTCCTGGTATCGAATGCTGCTGTGCGCCTTGTCAGGCAGGATGACCATCCCGCACACGGGATCTCTCACCTTATGCAATACGTGGCCCTCGTCCGGGGATAATGTCTGCTCAGAAGCAGTCTGGTTGTTGTGTTGCACTGCATTGTCATTTTTCACAGTAACTCTCCTTATGCATACCGAAGCATCTTCTGTCTTCAGGGTATGTCATGGATGCGATTACCACGAATATCGCCGGCACAGGAGTGCCTGCTACCGGCGTCCCGTTATCAGCCGTTCCGCTGACTATTCGATTCGCTGGAAGACTTTTTTACTTCCATCCGGTGAGAATGCGATAACATCGTAAGCCTCTTTTCGGGCTCCCATCTCCATTCCAGGACTTCCTGCTGGCATACCGGGGGTGGCGAGACCGTATATACCCGAACCAGACTGCATTGCCTTATGTATCGTTGTCGCAGGCACATGGCCTTCAATGATCAAATTACCGGCAACCGCGGTATGACAACTTCGTAGTCCTGCAGGAACAGCATGCTTTTCTTTCAGGGCTGACAGCGCCTGATCATTCATGACGTGAGTTCGTACTTCGAACCCGTCTTTTTCCATCGCTTTGCCCCACAGGGAACAACAGCCACAGTTTTCAGATTTGTACATATCAATCACTTTTTCACTCGCCATCGCGGGTAGTGAAAGGCCGAGAGCCAGCGCCATTAGAACCACTTTTTTCATACTCACCTCTGTATATTATCGATATAAACCCTGACGTCAGGGTGAATCAGTAAAGAAGGACACCCACAGGGGGTGCCCTTTCAGGTTCAGGACACGCTTTTTTTATGTCTGCGCAGCCAGATTAATTTGTAGGCGGCAGGAATAATGAACAGGGACAGCAGCGGAGCCGTGATCATCCCACCAATCATGGGTGCCGCAATACGGCTCATGACTTCTGAACCTGCGCCGGTTCCCCAGAGTATTGGCAGCAGACCCGCAATGATCACCGCCACGGTCATGGCTTTCGGCCGGACACGCAGTACGGCACCATGATAGAGGGCTTCATCAAGACCTTCCGGTGTGAACGTCTCTTTACGGGACAATTCCGGGTGCGCTTCAATGGCATGACGCAGATACATCAGCATGACCACGCCAAACTCTGCTGCCACCCCGGCCAGGGCGATAAACCCGGTTCCGGTCGCCACTGACATATGGAAGCCCTGCCAGTACAGGAACCATATTCCGCCAACCAGGGCGAACGGCAGGCTCATCAGGATCAGCAGGGCTTCGTCAACCCGGCGGAATGCCAGATACAACAGGATGAAAATGATCATCACCGTCATCGGCACCATCAGCTTCAGTTTCTTGTTGGCATGCTCAAGCAGTTCAAACTGTCCGGAGAATGCCACACTGGTTCCCGGTCTCAGTTTCACTTTCTCGCTGATGGCCGTCTTAATGTCGTTAACCACCGACACCATGTCCCTGCCGCGGGCATCAACATAAATCCAGCTGGCTGGCCGGGCATTTTCGGTTTTCAGCATGGTTGGTCCAGAAACGACGTTAATATCCGCGACATCGCCCAGCGTGATCTGCTGCTTCATCGGGGTCAGGATCGGCATCTGTTTCAGCGCCTGCGGACTGTTCCGGTAATCCTGCGGGTAGCGAATGTTAATAGGGTACCGGGCCACCCCTTCAACCGTCTCACCCACCATAGCACCTCCGATTGCTGAAGAGACGAACAGCTGGACATCACCTACCGTCATCCCGTAGCGGGAGGCTTTCTCCCGGTTGATATCGATATCGATGTAGCGCCCGCCCTCAAGTCGCTCAGCCAGGACAGACACCACGCCAGGCACGGTTTTGGCTACCGCCTCGATACTCTGCGCCGTCGCGTCGATATCGGACAGAACAGTCCCGGACACTTTGATACCTATCGGGCTTTTGATCCCGGTTGAGAGCATATCAATACGGTTACGGATAGGCGGCACCCAGAGGTTTGCCAGACCCGGTAAACGGACTGTCCTGTCGAGTTCATCAATAATCTTGTCAATTGTCATGCCGGGACGCCACTGATCCTCAGGTTTGAGCTGGATCGTGGTTTCCACCATTTCGAGCGGCGCGGAATCCGTTGCGGTCTCTGCTTTACCGGTCTTGCCAAATACAGAAGCCACTTCAGGAACGCTTTTGATTAACTTGTCTGTTGTCTGCAGGAGCGCTGCAGCTTCTGCCGGAGAGACGCCAGGCAAGGTCGACGGCATATACAGCAGATCGCCCTCGTTAATCTTCGGCAGAAATTCACCGCCCACCTGACTCAGTGGCCAGATAACCGTGAAAATGGACAAGGCCGCAACCAGCAGGGTTGTTTTTGGCCAGTGGAGGACCCGCAGCAGCAAAGGATGATACGCTTTGATCAGCACCCGGTTCAGGGGGTTACTTGTCTCGGCAGGAATTTTCCCCCGGATCCAGAATCCCATCAGAATAGGAATGACGATGATGGCCAGTGCGGCCGCTCCCGCCATGGAGTACGTTTTCGTGAATGCCAGCGGGCCAAACAGACGACCTTCCTGCCCTTCCAGGGTAAAGATAGGAATAAAGGACAGGGTGATGATCAGCAGGCTAATGAACAACGCGGGTCCCACTTCCACGGAGGCGTCGGTAATCACCTTCCAGCGGGTGGCGTTGTCAATCTGCTCACCCGGATGCTGATGATCCCACTCCTCAAGCCGTTTGTGCGCATTTTCAATCATCACAATGGCGGCATCCACCATCGCACCGACGGCAATCGCTATCCCTCCCAGCGACATGATATTGGCGTTCAGTCCCTGGAAGTGCATGACGATAAAGGCGATACACAGGCCAAGCGGCAGAGAGATAATCGCCACCAGGGCAGAACGTACGTGCCACAGGAACAGAGCACAGACGATGGCCACCACGATAAACTCTTCCAGAAGTTTGGAACTGAGGTTATCAATCGCCCGGTCGATTAACTGGCTGCGATCGTAGGTGGTCACGATTTCAACGCCTTCCGGCAGGCTGGCCTTCAGCGTCTCCAGTTTATCCCTCACTGCCGTGATAACGTCGCGCGCATTTTTACCCGACCGCAGGATCACCACGCCGCCAGCGACTTCTCCCTGGCCGTTCAGCTCGGCAATACCACGCCTCATTTCGGGCCCGGTCTGCACGCGGGCAACATCCCGCAGATAAACCGGCACGCCGTTCTCACCTGTTTTCAGGACGATGTTATTAAAATCATCAATGCTCTGAAGATAACCGCTGGCACGGACCATATACTCCGCTTCGGCCATTTCAACGGATGAGCCACCGGCCTCCTGGTTAGACGATTCAAGTGCCTGTTTCACTTCGGGCAGGCTGATACCGTACTGGGACAGTTTTACCGGATTGACCTGAATCTGGTACTGTTTCACCACGCCGCCAACCGAAGCGACCTCAGCCACGTTCGGGATGGTTTTCAGCTCAAATTTCAGGAACCAGTCCTGCAGAGAGCGCAGTTCTGAAAGGTCGTGTTTTCCGTTGCGATCGACAAGGGCATATTCAAATATCCAGCCCACTCCCGTGGCGTCCGGGCCGATTTCAGAGCTCACACCCGCAGGCAGTTTGCCCTGAACCTGATTCAGGTATTCCAGCACGCGCGAACGGGCCCAGTACAGATCGGTGCCGTCTTCAAAAATGACATACACATACGAATCACCGAACTGTGAAAAGCCACGCACGGTTTTTGCGCCAGGTACGGACAGCATGGTGGTGGTAAGCGGATAGGTGACCTGGTTTTCTACAATCTGCGGGGCCTGTCCGGGATAGCTGGTTTTAATAATGACCTGCACATCTGACAGGTCAGGCAGCGCATCGACCGGCGTGTTAATTATCGTCCATGTGCCCCAGATGCTGAGAAACAGTGCGCCCATCATGACCAGGAAACGGTTGGCGACAGAGCGCCGGATAATCCATTCAATCATCGTCGTCTCCTCAGTGCCCTGAATGCATATTTACAGGCTGCTCAGACATTGCTGGCATACTGTTTTCTGTTTTTTCAGGGTGGCGCATACGTTCCAGCGCGCCCGTAATATTGGCTTCGGAGTCAATGAGGAACAGGCCACTGACCACCACGGTATCGCCTTCATTCAGGCCGGAGCCAATGCCGGACTGTTGCTGTGATTCATGCAGAACGTGGATCTGTTTCGGCACAAACTTGCCTTCATCATCAACAGTAATCACGCGCTGTTCTTTGCCGGTATCGATAACGGCCTGGCTTGGTATCAGCAGCATCTCCTGGCTCTTGGTATTCAGTTTCAGATAGGCATTCATGCCCGGCTTGAGAAACTCATCCTTATTAGAAACCTGGAGACGGACCTGAAGCGTACGGGTTGTCTGATCCACGCTGGGAAGAATGTTCCATTTTTCGACATGGAATGTTTTATCCGGATAAGCCGGTACCGAAATTTCAAACTGCGACGTATCTTTCAGCAGATAGGCGATAGATTCTGGCACTGCAGCGCTGATCCAGACCGGGTCCATCCCCTGAATCTGAGCCACTACTTTATCTTTCGAAATATTCATTCCGGTGCGCAGGTCAAACGCAGTAATGACACCATCAATAGGTGCTTTAATGGTAAAACGGGTCTGGATTGTGCGGGTTGAACGCA